>JAUNIH010000071.1 GCA_030523555.1 Erysipelotrichaceae bacterium | reverse complement strand
AATCGCCCCATTAGATTATTAAGCCTTAGGAAAGGCTTTTTTTGTACTTAAAAAGCCCTTAATGGGCTATTTATTTTTATGGGCATCTAGATAATACTGAAGTATTCTTACAGCTGCCTGCTGATCGATAATCTTCTTTCTTTTCTTACGGGACATATCAATCGATATCAGAAAGTCCTGAGAATCTTTAGTCGTATATCTTTCATCCTGAAGTTCTACTTTAATACCGGTTTCTTCCTGTAAGACTCTGGCGAACTCTGCACATAACTGTGCCTTTACTCCGGCATCCCCATTCTCCAGTAAAGGATATCCCATCACAATAAGATCCGGCTTGTATTCCTTATCAAAGAATTCCAGAAGCTTGTCAAAACATTCATCATAATCTTCTGATGTAAAGCGTATCGTTTTTACAGGCTGTGCGATAAAACCGGTATCACTTTTAGAGATACCACAGGTCACACTGCCTAAATCAAGACCGATATATTTCATAGAACTATTGTAATACAAAAAGCGGATTGCTCCGCTTTGTTTTAGACATCGAGGTTATCTAAGGCATCAGCAATTGTTGACTGAGCCTGTTTGGAATATTTGTCAACCATGACTTTACTCTGTACAGAGTGAGTCATACATCCGGCACCACCGACACATCCGCCGATACATGCCATACCTTCGATGAAGTTGACATCAAGCACTTTCTTTGACCACTTGATCAGATTGAGGTTACATTCTTCAATACCGTCAGATGATACAGCCTTGAGATCAAAGTCTTCATGACCCATTTCTTTTAAGGCTTCCTTAACCGCCACGGCAAGACCACCACACTTGGCGAAGCCTCTACCGAACGCCGAAGCGTCTGTCAATGTATCTTCTTCAAGAGCTGTAATATCGATATCTCTTGAATCGAGTAATGCCTGCAGTTCTTCAAAGGTAATTACGTAGTCAACGATATCCTTGACTTCTTCTCTTTGTACTTCAGCTTTCTTGGCAGTACATGGTCCAATGAAGATAATCTTGGCACCAGGATAGCTTTCCTTGATAACCGTACTGATAGCTACCATTGGTGAAGGGTTATGAGAGATATATGGAACGATATCCGGATATGTGTTTTCAATAAACTTGACAAATCCCGGACAGCATGAGCTTGTAAGGAATCCTTTTTCCAGAAGTTCTTTTGATTCGTTTATCGCAACGATATCAGCACCTAAAGCAGCTTCGGCAACATCAGTAAATCCGAGTTTCTTGATACCGGCGATAACCTTACCGACAGTAGCGTAGGTAAACTGAGTACCGATACTAGGAGCGATAACCGCATATACCTTCTTTGAAGGATCAGCTTTGGCTTCCTTTAAAACCTTTACAACATCCAGGATATATGAACGGTCGGAAATTGCACCAAATGGACACTGGTATGCGCAGGCACCGCAGGAGATACATTTATCGTAGTTGATGACACAGGTCTTGTTTTCATCGTAGTCGATAGCTTTAACCTTGCAGGCATTCTGACAAGGACGTTTCAGATGGATGATAGCTGAATAAGGACATACCTTGGCACACATACCGCATTCCTTACATTTTTCCTTATCAATATGGGAAACATAGTTTTCATCAAAACTGATAGCTCCGAACTTGCAGGCTTCCTTACACTGATGAGAAAGACAGCCACGGCATCCGCTGGTTACCTGATAACCACCAACCGGACAGCCATCACACGCAATATCAATTACCTGCATGATATGATCATTATCCTTATAGTTACCCATCGCAATCTTTACACGTTCTGTAAGGATAGCTCTTTCCTTGTATACGCAGCAGCGCATGGTAGGTTTTCTTCCCGGAACAATACTTTCAGGAATACCCAAAACATTTTCAGCCAGTGTATCCTCCCAGGCAAACTTGGCAACTTCTCTTAAAACCTGATACTTGAGATACTGGACTTTGGTGTCAAATTTCTGCATAAAACTCTCCCCTTTTATTATGATGTTTTATATATTATTAAATAATCAGCTATAAATTTATTATAATCTATTTTCTATCCAGCTGAATACTGATATCTCTATTATTTACAGATGGTATATCCTTTCCCGAAAGATATCCTAACATTTCTCTCTTATTCATCAGAATAGGACTTCGATCATGTATCTTTGAAAGTTCATCTTCTGATCTTCCAGTCAATATCAATAGTTCATTGTTTTCATTACAGATACCCGCCAGATAAAAGAGTTCTTCATCATTCATTCTTACCTGATATCTTTCTTTTTTATTCCACTCATAAAAACCTGATACAGGTATTGAACATCTGTTATCCTTCATATTCAGATAGAAAGGTTTATCATTCAACGATTCTACTCTGGCGTTAATAAGTTTTTTATCCGATAAAGGTATGCCCCACTTCTTGACATCAAGACTTACCTTATCTTCTTTAGGAATTATAGTTAAGACATCGCATCCGGGATATACATCATCCACCGCAAAATCTTTTATATCCAGCCTTTGAGCTTCTTCAAGAATACTTCTTCCGATACGTGTATTCTTAAAAGATATCCGATATGAACCGCACATTATTTTCTATCCTCTTCGTTGAATTCAAGAAGATCTTTTATTACTTCTGCAGCTATCATTATTCCTGCACATGATGGCACAAATGGTGTAGATCCCGGAGCCGGTCTGTCTTTTCCTTTTATCTCATAACCGAGTTCTTCATATAAAGGCTTAATTGGTTTTTCATCAGAACATAAAACCTTGAGTTTTTTTATACCCCTGTTACGGCATTCTTTTCTCATAACTTTGGCTAAAGGATCAATATCCGTCTTATGGATATCGGTAATCTTCAGCTTCGATGGATCTATCCTGTTGCCTGTACCAAGACATGATATGACTGGTACATCACATTTCTTACATTCTTCGATTATTGATAATTTACCGCTTACCGTATCTATCGCATCTATGACGTAATCATATTTGCCGAAATCAAACTGATCTTTAGTTTCATCAAGATAAAAGATCTTATATGTATCAACAATCGCTTCTTCATTGATTGAAATGATATTCTCTTTAGCCACATCAACCTTTGATTTACCAATCGTATTCTTATTGGCGTATAACTGTCTGTTGAGATTGGTGATTGTAAATTCATCGTTATCAACCAGCACAAAATGACCGATACCGGCTCTTGTCAAAGCTTCTACGACATAGCAGCCTACCCCGCCTATACCAAAAACCGCTACCGTCTTATCTTTTAAAGAATCAATATTCTTTTCTCCATAGATTAATTTTGTACGTGATAACTGATCAGACATAACATTATTATATTATGAAAAAGACTTGTTAAATAATTGACAAGTAATCATAATCAAACTATATTAAAATTGTTAAGTGAACATGTTCATAAAAGAAAGGAATAATGATGCCTAAGATTATTGAAGGTCTTGAAAAAAAGATATTATCCAATGGAAGAAATCTTCTTCTTAAAGAAGGATATAAAAAGATAACCATGAGACAGGTAGCTAAAGAATGTAACGTAGGCATCGGTACCATCTATAACTACTATTCTTCCAAGGATGACCTGATAGCCAGTATCATGATCAAAGACTGGGTCTTACTTCTTGATGATTCATTTATCAGTAAATGTGATTCATGTATAAACGGTTTAGAAATCATCTATGAAAAGATATCATCCTTCTCTTCTACATATCGCAAAACATGGAAGGAATACGGTAATATATCTGTCCTTACAGCCGACAGACATCATTACCTGATAGAACAGCTTAATCAGCTTATAAAACCTTTATTTGAAAGATTTGAGATAAAAAATAATGATAATCTTTCAGTATTCATTTCAGAAGTTCTGCTGACAGGCGGCACAAGAGAAGATATCTCATACGATATGATTAAACCGTTCATCATAAAACTTATAGATTAACTCATTAATCTGTATTACAGATTCAATAGATAAACAAAAAGGAGATAAAAAATATGAAAGTATTGTTAGCTGGTGCGTTTGGACATCTGGGATCTGATGTCCTGAAATCTCTGGTCAATGCCGGACATGAAGTTATTGCGGCGGATATTGTGACAAGAGATCTTGATTTTGATGGTTTTACGCCTTTAAAGATCGATATGACTGATAAGGAAAAAGTTAATGGTATCTGTGAAGGTGTCGATGCGGTAGTTTCAACCGTCGGTCTTACCAAAGCTTCAGAAACCGTTACACCATATGATGTAGACTATGGTGCCAACAAAAACCTTCTTGATGAGGCCTTAAGAGCGGGTGTAAAAAACTTTGCCTATGTATCAGTAATCAAGGCTGATAAAGGAAGACATATTCCGATGCTGGATGCAAAGGCTATGTTTGAAGAAGAACTTAAGAAAAGCGGTATTCAGCATACCATCTACCGTCCAACAGGTTACTTCTATGATGTAGCCCATATCTTCCAGCCTAAGGTTGAAAAAGGAAAGGTATCTTTATTAAAGACAAAGGAACCTATCAGATGTAACGTTATCGATACACCTGATTTTGCGGACTATATTGTTGAACATATGTGTGATGATAATAAGTCATATGATGTCGGTGGTACAGAAACATATACCTTTGAAGAAATCGCGAAGATGTTCTTTGATGCAGCCGGAAAAGAACCAAAGATATCTTATGTACCTTCATTCATGTTTGATCTGATTGAACTGATGAACCCTAAATGGAAAAGAGGTGTCATTAAGTTCGGTAAATGGACAATGACTGAAGATATGGTAGCTGATGTCAAAGCCGGTAAACATTCTTTCTCAGCTTTCATTAAAGAAATATATGAAAAAGGCTTAAAGTTCTAGAGGAGTTAGAAGATGATTTTTCCTAAAGAAATATGGATTATTGTTATCGTAAGCTTACTTTTGTGCTCCATGGGCTTTAAACGCTTTGTATGGTTCATGTCTGTAGGTTATGGCGTATCGGCAGCCGGTATAGGTCTGACACTGCTGATTATGTCTCTAATTAAAGGTAACGTAAGTCTTGTATACCTTTTAATGTGTATAACCTTTATTGTCTATGGTGTAAGACTTGGAGGCTTCCTGTTTATCAGAGAACTCAAGAATGAAAAATACCGTGCCAAGGCTGCAGAAGCCGGAAGTGAAGTAAACGTTCCGATATTCGTATCAATTATCATGTGGATCTACTGCGGATTCTTCTACGTCTTCCAGTCTTCTGGTCCTGTATACAGACTTCTGAATAATCTGAATAATGAAACATCTTTATTCCTGATTATCGGAACTGTAATTTCCATTATGGGCGTCTCCATTGAAGCTTTAGCCGACAAACAGAAATCCGATGCCAAGAAGATCAATTCTGATATGCCGGCCATGGATGGATTATATAAACTCTGCCGCTGTCCTAACTATTTCGGAGAAATGATGTTCTGGACCGGTGCCTTTATTTCCGGCATCGGAGCCTATCAGGGTGCACAGTGGATTATCGCCATTATCGGTTACGCCGAAATCATGATTATTATGATCTCCGGAGGAAAAAGAGTTGAGACAAGACACATCAAGCACTACGGTGATAAGCCTGAATACAATAAATGGGCAAATACTACCCCTCTTCTTTTCCCTTTCATACCAATGTATCATATGACTTCTCCAGAAAAGATCGCCAAAGAAGAAGCCGCTAAAAAAGAAAAGGCTGCAAAGAAAAAGAATGCTCAGTAAAAAAGAACTGCTGGATATTATCCAGAATGAGTATCCTTTAAAAAGAATTGATAAAGATGATATATCTTCTTTAAAGGTATCTGTCATGAACTTTGATATCGAACATTATGAAGCTGAAGGACTGGGAAATGTATCGTTCATGCATGGCGAAGGTCTTTTTGGTCTTATGAAGATGGATACAATGATTATCAATCCCTTTGATGTCGATATGCCTTTATATTCATATGACTATATAAAAGCTCTTGGCAATGTGACCTTACTTATCGAATTGGATGAAACCAGAATCAATAAAAAAGAAATCAGTGATGATTTTAACAAAATTATAGAAAGTCTGAATGCTTATACAGATTATGAATTAAAAAGCAGCTGGTATGATAATATAAGGCTTCCAATGTCGTTTGCCAAAAAAGGAAAGAAAAAAGACGAAACAGCCTTTGATAAGGCGGCATCAGAATATCTTCTTACATTTCTTAAAAACTGTAAAACAGCTGACAGATGTAACAGAGAAGAAAAAATAAAAGCCTCTCAGTTCTACACTGAAGGATTACTGAAAAATGGTGGTACAAGTACCGATATGTTTATCAAAACACTGGGCCAGGAAAAGACTCAGAAGATATTCAGAGAAGTACTATTCGCTACCGGAACACCAGAAAAAGGAGAATAAATAATGAGTTCATTTAAAGATTTAAGAATCGTTGATAATTTCTATCAGACATCATCATTCTTCCCAATGCCAACTATCTGTATCAGCACGGTTGATAAGGATGGAAAACTAAATATCGGATCATATTCCTTATGTTTCCCTTACTATATCGCCGGTAAATCAAGATATGCGATGGTACTTGAATGCCGTAATACATCCAATACGGCAGCCAATATCCTTAACGGAAGTAAGGTTGCGTTAAACTTCATTCCTGATGATAAGGAAACATTCAAGGAAGCAGTAAGACTTGGCTATCCTGGTCCATCAGAAGAAAAGATGAAAGAACTCGCCTTTGAAATGGAAGATGGTATCGCTGATCCATCTGATCCAAAAAGACCTCAGGTCATAAAGAGTGCCTTCCAGGTATTTGAATGTACATGGGCAAAGGAACTTGAAGGAGCTGGTAAGTTCAAGGCTGAAGATATCGATGATGGACACCCTGGTCCATACAATGATTTCAACGGTGTAACTTCTAAGTACGGCTGTCATTTCATTCTTTATATCGATAAGATTCTGATGAAAGAAAAATATTATGACGCCATCATCAATGGTGTTAAAAAAGACTCTTTCCCTCCTGTACCTGTAGACTATGGTTACAGAGATTCTACAAACTTCTGGTATACAAGATTCCCTAAAGGATTTGAATTTGCCAAACCGGTAGCCGAACCTATTCCTGCCGCCAAAGAAACTGATCTTTCTTCTATCAGGTATGCCGCAAACCGCGCTGACGATACAGTCAAGTTTACTGATGCTGCATTACAGAACTTTGTGAAGGTTCCTAGACCATTCTTGAAGACGGTGCTTAACGGTTGCGTTGCCTGGGCAAAAGAAAACGGTGTTACTCTCATCGATGATGAACATGTCAAGATCATCAATGATAAACGCCGTCAGGAAAAAGAAAAGGTAATGTGAACTTCCAGGTGGGTTTAAACGTATATACAGGTTGAACTTCTG
>JAUNIH010000070.1 GCA_030523555.1 Erysipelotrichaceae bacterium | reverse complement strand
GCCAGAAGTGTTACCTTCATTCTTCCACAACCCCTGAAGAAACCCTGTACCCCATTGGTAAAGGCAGGAAGAATATACAGAAAAGCCATAAGATACAGATACTGCGATCCGTTTTCAATAATAGCTTCCGCGTTATTTCCACTCACAAACAAAGATATAATATTTTTTCTGAATACAAGGGTAAACAGACATATGAATATCCAGTATACAAATTCCAGTAAAAGACCTGTATGAAAACCTTTAAAGATACGTTCGGTATTATTACTGTTTTCTTTTTTGGCTCTGCCTTTATTCTGAGCTACAAAAGTGGTTATGCCATGAGATATACTCTGTTCAGGCGTAAACGCAAAATCATCAATTCTTGTGACCGCATTGAAAGTCGCAATAACATCAACCCCCAAAGTATTAACACAACCCTGAATCAGAAGTTTTCCTATAGGCTGGCATGACTGCTGCAAAGCTACAGTTGAACCATAGTTCAGTGTCTTTTTAAGAAGTTCATAATCCAAAGAAAAATCATCTTTCTTCAAAGCCAGCTGCGGTACTTTACGGTAAATATAAACTAACGAAAGAAGTGCAGATAAAGCTTCCGCAATAACAGTAGTGGTTGCCGAGCAGACAATGCCAAATCCCAGAAATCCGATAAAAATGATATCCAGCACCGCGTTTAATATCGACGCAAACATCAGAAACTTCAAAGGTGTTGAAGAATCACCTACACTCTTTAAAGCCTGTGAAAGGGTATTGTAGAAATAGGTAAAAGGAAGTCCCAGAAAGATGATTTTAAGATAGATACCCGTCATTTCAAAGATTTCTTCAGGTACCTGCAGAATCTTTAATAAAGAATCCGTAAAGACAATTCCCAGTAATAATGCAACAGAAGAAAAAAGACACCCGAATATCAGAATAGTTGAAAGTTCTTTTTTGAGTTTCTGATAATCTTTGCCGCCATAGAATTCGCTCATCAGTACTCCGGCACCCATACTTAATCCTGAAATACCAAGAATCATGATATTCATGACGGGACTCGCTATACCTTCAGCCGCCAGAGCTTCCTTACCGATAAATCTTCCGGCAATTATTGAATCCACAAGATTATAGCCCAGCTGAAAAAGGTTGCCCAGTACAAGAGGTATCGAATACTGTACAAGCTTATGCGCTATAGGACCCTCAGTCATATCTGTTAGTGCCATATAAATATATTACAATACATAACAAAAAGCTGACCCCCATAAGAGATCAGCTTTTCATAATTATAAGGATATACTAATTATTCTTTGCTGCCGTTATCCGCAACTTCGAAAGTATAACGATCGTTAGAACCTATTACATGAATGTAATCTTTAACGAACTTCTTTACAGCTGCTTCCGCAACAGCACAGATTTCCATATAGTTCAAATCTGGTTTTTCTTCCCAGGCAGCCTTCATAGCCACTTCCGCAGCGTGGAAAGCATCGGTGCAGACATTGATCTTGTTGATACCGCCTGCAACAGCCTTGCGAAGGTTTTCTTCACCAGAACCAGAACCGCCATGCAGTACCAGAGGCATCTTTAATGCTGCCTTTAGTTCAGCAAGTCTTTCGAAATCAAGCACAGGAACATAACCTGCAGGATACTTGCCGTGAGCAGTGCCAATCGCAACAGCCAGAGCATCAACACCCGTAGCCTTTACGAAATCAACAGCCTGTTCAACATTAGTATACATATCAGATGTTTTGCCATCGCCATCAGCGGCCTGGCCGACATGTCCCAGTTCTGCTTCGACAGAAATGCCCTTTGCGTGGGCAAGATCTACAATCTGACGGGTACGTCTCACATTTTCTTCATATGGAAGACTTGACGCATCAATCATAACGTTGGAGAAGCCTCTTTGAATTGCTTCAACTTCAGCCTCAAAACTTGGTCCATGGTCGAGGTTCAGACATACAGGAACTTTAGCCTTTTCAGCCATAGCCTTAATCATCGGAACCATCTGATCAGGGTTTGCCAGTTTCTTCATCTGACCGACACCAAACTGAACAATGATTGGTGAATGTTCTTCTTCAGCAGCCTGAATGACCGCTCTTGCCATTTCCATATTGACACTGTTTACAGCCATAACAGCATAGCCGTCTCTGTTTGCAGCGTCCAGAATATACTTCATATTAACGTACATAGCTAACTTTTTTCCTCTTTTCTATATGAATAATCAGTTTATAGATTAGATATCAATATCCAGGTCGACGATTTCTTCTTCCTTATTATCTTCTGGAGATGGTTCTTTCTTGAAGAAGGCATAAGATACACCTGTGATAACAGAACCGATAACCAGAGCGATAACCCACATTAATGGCTTATTTGATAATGGCATAACCAGGATACCACCATGTGAAGCAGGAGTACCTACGCCCCAAGCCATAGCAAGACCGGAAGCAACAGCAGCACCAACCATTGAACATGGGATGAATCTTAATGGATCATCAGCAGCGAATGGTAATACACCTTCGGTAATGAAGCAAAGACCCATTGGGATAGCAGTATAAGCAGTATTTCTTTCAGCTTCAGTAAATTTCTTAGGAGCGATTAAAGCAGCAAGACCAACACCGAGACCTTCAGTCATACCACCGATGATCTTAGCAGATTCTGCATAACCACCGATGCCATCTGGCATATCAGCATATAATGCGTTGGCAGCCATAGAAGCAGTCTTGTTTAATGGACCACCCATATCGAAGCCCATGCAAGCACCGATAACAGCACCTACAACGAATAATGAACCTTCAGCCAGACTTTCAATCCAGCCCTGGAATGCAAGCATCAGCATTGATAATGGTTTCATCAGAATACCAAAGAACAGGAAGGTCGCAATCATTGTACCGAGTAATGGAATGATCAATACAGGCATTAAGCCGGCAAGAGCCTTAGGCAGTTTCCATGACTTCATCCAGTTGACAATATAACCAACGACAAAGCCCATGATCATAGCACCTACGAAACCAGTCTTTGTTGGACCACCAGCGTAGTAACCGATAGCGAAACCAGGAACGATACCAGGTCTGTCTGCGATAGAGAACGCAATACCTGCACATAAGAATGCGTATGCCCAGTTGAAGCCGTTAGAGTTCATTTCACCAAGCATGTGCATGTAGTCACTGATCTTTAAGATAGAGTAGCCAGAGTAGTTCAGACCACCGATAGTTGGATCGGAGAGTGGAACACCTGACCAAGAGTAAGCTTTC
Organism: Erysipelotrichaceae bacterium; assembly: GCA_030523555.1. GTDB lineage: Bacteria > Bacillota_I > Bacilli_A > Erysipelotrichales > Erysipelotrichaceae > Colivicinus. The sequence continues at coordinate 4,267 of JAUNIH010000070.1, read as the reverse complement.
TGAATAGCACCGGTAATACCTGCCATAACGATCATAGGGATCAGGAAGGAAATACCAGTCATAATATGCTTTTTAATGTCAGCAAATTTCATAATAAATTTTTCCCCTTTTTTTCTTTTTTAATTTGAGCTATTTGCCTAATTTCTTTTCTATGGTTGCAATAAGAGATTTAGGATTCTTCATCGCAACAGAGATAGGAATATCGACAATTTTCTTGCCTGCGAAACGTTCCTGTCCACGAACAGCAATGTCATGTGCATAGATGACAACATCAGCTTCAGCGATTTCCTGAGTAGTCAACTCATTCTGAACACCGATAGTACCCTGTGTTTCAACTTTGCATGAATGACCTGCTTCAACAGCAGCGTTCTGAATCTTCTCAGCAACAATGTAAGTGTGAGCAATCCCCGCAGTACAAGCTGTAACTGCAACAATCTTCATATAGATTTCTCCTTTCAAAAACAATTTAGCTATAAAATTAATTATATGATGGAAACCCTTACATTTCAATAGCTTTAAAAATCAATATCGAGATCAACAATTTCTTCAGTTTCCGTAACAGCTGTACCTTCAAGTTCAGATTCATCACATAAAATCAGACTGATGACTTCTTCCTTTGTAGCAGCTTCGGAAAGTCTTGCAACACGGGCATCATTACCCAGTTTTCCTGCAAGTTCTGACAGTAATAACATATGATTTGTCGCAAACTCATTATCTGCCGATACACAGAACAGGAAAATCAGACGGGTATCCTGGAAGCCTGTATCAGACATACCTGATTCCCATGGGATATCATTCACTGTCTTACCAATCGCAATACCGATCTTCTTTACAGATTCTGATTTTCCATGAGGAATAGAAATGTGTGAACCCATTCCTGTAGGACCTTCAGCTTCACGGACATAGATGTCTTTTACAAACTGGTCGACATCTTCGATATAGCCGTTGTCTAAAAGACCCTTCGCCATATAGCGCAGTACTTCATCTTTAGTCTTTCCTTCAACTTCTAGATCGATGATGTCTTCATTGAGAATGTCTCTAAGATTCATTTTTCACCTCCCAAAAATTCATCTTTTTCTTCATTATATCCCTAATCCTATATAATATTAATTGAGGTTTTATTTATGGAAATATTTCTGTATTCACTGGTAGGAACAGTAATGCTGCTCTATGGCTTCAACGCTTTCCGTTTCTATAGAAGTACATATAAAGGTAAAATATTCAAAGATATCTATTCCGGCTTTATTGAATTCTGGTACAGATACAACATAAGAAACAACGCTTCGGAATCATCCTATATAAAGAATCAGCTCGGTACCCATAAGATAGTATATAATTCATATCTCAATGAGAAATATGAACCCATACATCAGTTCATTACCGTATATACCCTGAAAGGCGTGCTGGTATGCTACATCAACGGTTCAACAGGTGATGTATCGGGTAAAGATTCCGACAAGTATCTTGTAGTAAGAAGAGACGGTAAAGCCTACAGAATACCTGGTACAAAAGATGTTGTTGAAAAACATCTTAAAACCATCAGATCGACAGTTACCGAAAATACCCTGGTGGATATGTGCTATTTCTTTAAAAACGATACCACCTACGAAAGATTCAAGACTTCATACAAAGCCGCATCCTATAAAGAATTCATGGATGTCCTTAAAACCCTCGACGGACATATGTCTGCTGAAGGCATCAGTGAAAGTTATGATATGGCCACAAGCCATCTGTTAAAGGAGAAAAAATAATAATGCAGTATCTTAAATATGTTTTCCTGCTTGCGGGATTTATTCTGCTGATGATTACCAACCTTACCTATCAGTCAAGAAACAGCAGAAACCCTGACAAATCAGAACCATACAACGATAAGGAAAAGAAACTCAAATACGCAGGATATGCCTGCTTCGCAATTTCCATTGTTCTTATCATCCTCTTTAATTAAACAAACCTCCATAAGGAGGTTTTCTTATATCATGATTTCTGTAAGTGAATCATCATCTCCGACATTTCCCGGAAAGACGATGACCTTGAGATCCTTAAAAGGTCCATCCATTATTCTTACAACCGGCACCGCATTTAATACCTGTCCTAAAACATAGACCTTCTTAGACATTAATCCATTAGTCAAAACATCATAGCTTGTAATACCGCCTTTTGATATCAGTAATGATGGTTTTTCTATCCTGTTTAAGATACCTGTAAAATCTAAAGACATCTGTCTTTGTCTCTTTAACTGTTCTACAGGATCATCAGAATAATGTCTCAGTTTTCTTGAAGTATAAAACAGTACATCCTTACCTTCGTTAATCAAAGATGATATCAGATAAGAATATGCTGTATTACTTTCAGGATTATATTCTATCTCTTCTATATCTATATGTTTCTTGAGATCTTCAAGCTGTCTTGAAGTCTTTCTTACATAGGATCCTGCAACTATCAGTCTTCCCTTTTTATCATCTGATAAAAGATCTTCTGTCTTAAGATAGTCTCTGTCTTCAATCTGTGCATATTCTTTAACAAATGTCGCAGCTGTTCTATAGATAAAAGTCTTATTTATTGAACGTAATACTTCACATACCTTTCTTACATCATCTTCATTTAAGGCATTGATAATAATCTTTACACCATTCTCTGCCTTTTCAAGAAGACTCTGAATTTCTTCTTTATTCAAACCAGCCGGTACTGATATAAAGCTTTTATCACATCCGTATTTCTCTTTTACATAATCCTTGAGATCAGAACTTTCATATCCGAATGTAGGATCTTTCGCAAATTCACTTTTCCCGCATTCCAGCCAGCCATCTTCCGTCTTTACATAATGGATATCATTTTCCGTCTTTCTGATTTTATCTAGAAACGGACAGATGATTTCTCCATCAATATCAATCCCGTTTTCCTTATATACTTCAGAAATGATATCGGTCTCTAAAGGATAATGACCTCTTAAGGTAGAGTCACCTCTTGATATAAGAGTAAAACTTTTACCTGTTTCTTTTGAAGCCTTAAAGATATCCCTTGTCACCTTACGATGAAGATTTTCTGTTTCTATAGATGACATTGATCTTGAATTGGTGGAAAGAAAAATGACTCTGTACTTCGATTCAAAAGCTTCTTTTAAAGTATCGTAATCAAAGCAGGTATAGGCTATAGTATCATGAACCGTCTGTATCCCTGTAGGATCATCATCGTAGACAACTATCTTATCTTCTGCCATAGAGTACGTCTACCGCTCTTTGCACACCGATTTCCGGTGAAGTCAGAACCGGTTTCTTTGTATCCTTGAGATATGGCAGTAGTGCCGTCATTGAACCCTGGGCGAGTACGATGACATCATGGTCTTCAGAAGCTTTATCAATTGCCGCTAATACCAGATCATTATGTTTTTTGACATCGCCCTCTTTCATCAGAATATCAAGAGCTCCATCAACCAGTACTTCATCGACAGTTCTTTCTAAGCCCAGTTCTTGAGCTTTTCTTCTTACAAGTCTCGTGCTTGGTGCAACAGTAGAAGCGACTGTAGCGATAACTGCGATCTTTTCACCCAGTTTGCAGGCTCTTTCCGCCATTTCTTCATCAACCTTGACTACCGGAATATTTACACATTTTGCGGCAATATCGGCAGCTTCTCCAACCGATGAACACTGATTGAAAATAAGATCTGCACCCAATGATTCAGCTGTCTTGAAGTAGGTGCACATCCTGGAAATAATTGCCGGGGTAATATGACCGTTGGTTTTAACTTCTTCAAGAAGTGAATCATCAACGATATTAAAGTATTCTACTTCCGGAGCATACTTCTTAAACAAACCTTTCAGTTCGTTATAGGAAACATTGCTGGTATGTATTGCATAAATTTTCATATATCTACTTCCTTACTCAATATAAATCAAAGCACAATTCTTACCATACAGGTTAAAAATTGTGCTGATTTTTTCATAGACACTTTTACAATAGTAAAAATGTATTCCTATTTATTATTTAACGTATGAATCTACAAATGCCTTTATCTCATCATCCTGACATCCTGCATAGAAACATTCTAAGAATCTAGGCGTGAATGATTTTTTGACGATATCCTGACCCATGGCCTTTAAGGCATCAAGTAGAGGTTTAGCCACAGCTTCCTTTACTTCAAAGAGTTTGGCAGCGTTTCTGTTCTGTGATTCTTTTCTTTCAGCAGGATAGCCCATACCCTTAGGAGAACCGAAGGCTGTTTCAAAAGTAATCCTGAGGTTTACATCTGCACCCCAGCCAAAACCCTTGG
>JAUNIH010000069.1 GCA_030523555.1 Erysipelotrichaceae bacterium | reverse complement strand
CTGTGGAGAGGTAGCGAAGTGGCTAAACGCGGCTGACTGTAAATCAGCTCTCTACGAGTTCGACAGTTCGAATCTGCCCCTCTCCACCACTTTGGGATGTAGCCAAGTGGTAAGGCAACAGACTTTGACTCTGTCATTTCGATGGTTCGATCCCATCCATCCCAGCCAGTAAATAACTCTGACTCGGTAGCTCAGGCGGTAGAGCATCTGACTTTTAATCAGAGGGTCCCGGGTTCGATTCCCGGCCGAGTCACCACTTAAACATATAAGACTTGCAGGTGTAGTTCAATGGTAGAACTTCAGCCCTCCAAGCTGACTACGTGGGTTCGATTCCCATCACCTGCTCCAATAAGTTAAACAAAAGCCCTTAACAAAGGGCTTTTTTAATTGTTTAAGACAAAAAATGGGAACAGTTTCTATCTGAAAAGTTTTTCATAATATTTACCAGAATATACACAAATTGTCATATTTCCCTTCTTTTACCTGTTTACACTGTCTAAATATGTTTTAAGATAAATGAGTAAACAAACCTGTGATTAAGAGTAGTATGCTGGTTAAAAATCTCTTAGAGAGTCATCAGTTGGTGAAAAGATGGCAGATTGGTATCAGTTGAATGGACTTAAGAGGGTGTCCGTGAATTAACAGTAGCGGGCAACGGGTATTCCCCATCCGTTATCAGTCGGGGCGGATATGATGGTATCTGTAGCGAGTGGATGTTTTTGACATCAAGTTGGGTGGTATCGCAGAAGTATTTCAAGGCTTTTGTCCCATAGTGGATAGAAGCCTTTTTTGTTTATTGGCATCACATCTACTGTCCAGCAGGAAGGAAAAAATATTATGAAAAAAATTATTACCTTATTACTTACAGTCTTACTTATGACTAGTCTTTGTGCGTGTTCTTCAGGAAACAGTTCCTCGACAGAACCTGATAACGGTAAAGCTGTCTACAAGGTTGGTATCTGCAACTTTGTTGATGATGCCTCTTTGAATCAGATTGTTTCCAACATCAAGGATGAACTTAAAGCAAAAGAAAGTGAATATGGAGTTACCTTTGAAATTATTGAAGACAACTGTAATGCCGACTTTACCGTGCTTGATCAGATTATCGCCAACTTCATAGCGGAAAATGTCGATCTGATGATTGGTGTAGCTACACCTGTTGCCATGCAGATGCAGGCAGCCACTGAAGATAAGGGTATCCCTGTAGTCTTCTCTGCTGTATCCGATCCTTTAGGTGCAGGTTTAGTAAATAATGTCGATAATCCTGGTTCAAATATTACCGGTACATCTGATTATCTAGATACCGAAGCGGTTATGAATCTTATTACCGCTTTAGAACCGGATATTGATAATGTAGGTCTTTTATATGATCTTGGACAGGATTCTTCAAAGACGGCTATTGAACAGGCTAAATCATATCTAGACGCAAAAGGTATTAAATACACTGAATATAACGGCACAAATACACAGGAAATAATCATGGCTGTTGATCAGATGAAGACTGATGGTATCAGTGCCTGCTTCACCCCTTCTGATAACACCATCATGACGGCTGAGCTTTCAATCTATGAAGCTCTCACTGATGCAGGTATCAAACACTACGCCGGTGCTGATTCATTTGCCTTAAATGGAGCCTTTGTAGGATATGGTGTTGACTACGCAAATCTTGGTAAGGTAACTGCGGATATGGCTGCGGATATTCTCGTGAATGAAAAAGATCCTGGTTCTTATCCTGTACAGTTCTTCGATAATGGTACAGCTACTGTAAATACCGAAATCTGTGAAGCTTTAGGTTTAGACTTCAACGAAGTAAAAAGTGTCTTTGAACCTTTATGTACAAAGGTGGTTGAAATCACTACTGCTGAAAGTTTTGAATAATTATGAATCTCTCTTTATTTGTAACGGCAACGGAACTGGGACTTATTCTGTCTTTAACAGTATTATCTCTGTTTCTGAGTTATACCATGCTGAATGTCTGTGATTTATCAACTGACGGCTGCTTCACTTTAGGAGCAGCTGTCGGTGCGATGGTCGCAATATCCGGACACCCATACCTTTCAATTCCTGCGGCTATGCTGGCAGGTTCTTTTTCCGGTTTTGTTACAGCACTCTTACAGACTAAGATGGGTATCAATTCATTACTGGCAGGAATTATAGTCAATACCGGTTTATATTCAGTAAATATCGCTATTATGGGCGGATCATCCTTACTTAATCTCAATAAGACTGAAACTGTCTTTTCTATTTTAAAAGATATCCTGAAAGACACGGTATTATCTTCTTACTGTACGATTATTGTAAGTCTTATTGCGGTTATCATTGTTATTGTATTTCTGTCTTTCTTTTTAAAGACCAAACTGGGTCTGGCGATAAGGGCAACAGGAAACAATCCATCAATGGTTAAAACCTCATCAATATCCCCTGCCTTTACGACAATAGTTGGTTTATGTATATCCAATTCTTTCACCGCCCTTTCCGGGTGTCTTTTGGCGGAAGCTCAAAAATCAATGTCGATTGATATCGGTGGCGGTATGCTGACAGTAGCACTTGCTTCCTTGCTGATAGGTACAACTATCATCAGAAAAGGTTCACTGTCTTTAAGGGCTTCATCATGTGCCATTGGAGCTATTATATTCAGACTGGCATATATGTTTGCCTTAAGACTTAAAATGCCGGCTTATATGTTGAGACTTGTATCAAGTATCATTGTCATTATCGCTATCTGTCTGCCATATCTCAAATCAAAATATCCGGAATTCAAAAGAAGATTGAATCATAAAAAGGAGGTGGCATAAGTGCTTAAACTTATAAACATCTCCAAAACCTTTAATGAAGGTACAGCTGATGAAAAAAGAGCGGTAGAAAATCTCAATCTTACTGTGGAAGATGGTGATTTTATTACCATTATCGGATCTAACGGGGCCGGCAAATCGACACTCTTCAATATCATTGCCGGTAATATTCTGACGGACAGCGGTTCTATCATACTTGATGGCAAAGATATAACCTTTGAAAAAGAACATGTCCGTTCCAGAAAAATCGGAAGACTCTTTCAGGATCCGATGTCTGGAACATGCCCTGACCTTACTATCGAAGAAAATCTTTCTTTAGCCTATCTGCAGTCTCAGGGAAGAGCTCTCTTTTCAAGAATCAGCAGAAAAGACAGAAATATCATTAAAGATAAACTGGCACTTCTTGATATGGGACTTGAAGACAGAATGAACTCCCCTATGTCCACTTTATCCGGAGGACAAAGACAGGCCATTACCTTACTTATGGCGACCATCTCAAAACCCCAGCTTTTACTGCTGGATGAACATACTGCCGCTTTAGATCCCGCTACTGCCGATAAGGTCTTATCGCTCACCAGAAAAATTGTCGAAGAAAACCATATCACCACATTAATGATTACCCACAATATGCACCAGGCGTTAGAGATGGGTAATAGAACTTTAATGATGAAAGATGGTAATATCGTCTTTGACTGTAAAGGCGAAGAAAGAAACAACTATACCGTCAACGATCTTTTATCCCGCTTTAAAGAAAATACCGGAAGCGAAATCGATAACGACAGGATGCTTCTGGATTAGGTATCGCCAAACAGTCACTGATAAGAGTGGCTGTTTTGTTTTATCTAATATGTGTTAGAATTAATTCAACGCGCAGGGATACCCAAGAGGCTGAAGGGGCTCGCTTGGAAAGCGAGTAGATCGGTAACACGGTGCTGGGGTTCAAATCCCCATCCTTGCGCCATTTTTTATTTACTCGCCCTTCTTTTTTCACGGTTGTATTCTTTTCTTAAACCATCCTCAATCATGATATTAAGCAAAAGATTGATACTCATGCTTTTCTTTCTGGCAAGTTCTGCCACCTTCTCATGATTCTCTGGTGTAAACCTTAAAATGAGTTTACCGCTGTAGGTTTTTCCGATGTAGGATCTACTGTCTTTGAGTCTTAAAGTCTGTTCTGCTTTCATAATTTTCCTTTTAGTATCTTACAGATATTTTCCTTTCATATCATTATTCGTAAGAAAAACGGAAATTCCTAAATTAATTTCATATTTTTTATATAATTTATTTATGAAAGTACTTAAAAAATACCTGTATCTGATATTAACAGGCTGTGCTATCCTGGCAATAATCATTGTAATAATGCTTAAAAACGGTATTGATAATAATTCTATAACCCCATATGTACCTATGAATGAAGAAACAGTAGAATTTCTCAATTATGATAAAAACTGTTTCTGGACCAATCATTATCTCAAATATGAAGATACAGAATATTCATCTTTAGTGGGTATAGATGTATCGGAATTTCAGGATACGATTGACTGGAAAAAAGTAAAGGATGATGGTGTAGACTTTGCGTTTTTAAGAATAGGAAGACGTGGAGCTACTACCGGACTTCTATATGATGATACCGAGTTTGAAAACAATTATAAGGGTGCTAAAGAAAACAATATACCTATTGGTGTCTATTTCTTCTCTCAGGCAATAAATGATTCAGAGATAGATGAAGAAGTAGACTTTGTCTTAAACGCTCTTAAGGGTAAAGAAATAAACCTCCCGATCGTATTTGACTTAGAAGAAGTTTATGTGAGTGAAGGTACACCACGTGCCAATGATATGTCCAAAGAAGAAAAAACCGCCAGAGCCCTTCGCTTCTGTACAAAGATCGAAGAAAACGGCTATAAGGCGATGATTTATACCGGTTTATACTGGGCTGAGAATTCCTATGATATGGAAGCGCTGAGTGACTTCCCTGTCTGGTTTGCCCATTATGGCGTAGATTATCCGGGTTTAGAAGTACCATTTGAAATATGGCAGTATTCCAACACCGGAAAGGTAGACGGCATCGATGGCGATGTCGATCTCAATATCATGTTTATACGTAAGAGTGATCAATCTGAATAACGATACGGTAAGTCTCATCTATAAGACTTATCTTTTCTTTTATAAGTTCTGTAAGTTTTTCATCACTTATCTCGTCATCACTTGGTATTAAGACATCAAAGATAAGATTTGTATGTGACTGTCCTTTTACCATACGGAAATCATGAATCTTATATTCATTATTAATACTTTTTACAGCTTCAAGAACCTTTTCTCTTAAGATGTTTGTTTCTTCATCATTCATATTGATCGGATCCATATGAATAGTAGTAAGTATTCCATAATTTTCTTTGATATAAAGTTCGATATTATCTATCTCATCATGAATTTCAAGAATATCACATTCAGAATCTACTTCTGCATGTAAAGACATAATCTTTCCATTAGGTCCATAATCATGAAGAATCATATCGTGTATTCCCTTAACATGAGGATATGAACATACAATGCTTTCCATTTCTTTGACAAGCTCTTTATCCGGTGCCTTACCCAGTACAAGATCGAGCATCCCCTTAAATATCTCTACCCCTGATTTAAGTACCAGTAAAGAAACCACTGCACCTACATAGGCATCAATACTGATATTGAAGAAATGATATATCAGTAAAGATACAAGTGTAGCCAGCGTAACCATACAGTCATTACGAGAATCCTGCCCTGCTGCCTTTAAGGTCTCTGAATCAATCTTTTCTCCGGCCTTAGAGTTAACTAGTCCCATAACATATTTAATACCTATAGATAATATCAGCACAATAAATGTCGTATTATTATTAACCAGATCTTCCGGATTGAATATCTTTATTACTGATTCCTTTATAGCTTCAAAGCCCATATACAGAATAAGAAATGAAACTATCAGTCCTGATACATATTCCATTCTTCCATGCCCATAAGGATGGTCCGCATCCGCGTGTTTACCGGAAATCTTGAAACCTATCAATGTCGCAAGATTAGAACCCAGATCACTGAGATTATTAAACGCATCTGTCTTGATTGCCACTGAATTACTGATAAATGCGATTATCAGTTTAATGATTACCAGTATAATATTCCCTATAATAGAAAAAACCGAGAACACTGTCCCATATCTTTCTCTTACTTTAATATCCCTGGTATTTTCATATTCAGGAATAAATCTTCTGCATATCTGATTAAACATTATTATGATTATATTACAAATGATATTATGTGTATATGGATAACTTTAAAACACGATTAAGCGATTACTACAACAAATTCAATGAAGACAAACGTCTAAGCAGAAGACATGGTCAGGTTGAATTTATGACATCGATTAAATACATAGAAGAATACATAAAACCAGGTGACAGAATAGTTGATATCGGAGCCGGAAGCGGGAGATATTCCATATACCTCAAGAATCAAGGATATGATGTCACAGCTGTAGAATATGTAAGGCCCAATATCGGCAAGATAAAAAGAAATGATCCCGATATAAAAGTTATTGAAGCCAGTGCTACAGATCTTTCCATGTTTAAAGACAATGAGTTTGATGTCGCAATCATGTTTGGGCCGATGTATCACTTAAATGATAAAGAAGATAAAATAAAAGCCTTAAGTGAAATGAAACGTATCACCAAGAGGATTATGTTTGTGACATACTACATGAATGAATACGGTATATTAAAACACGCCTTTATCGATAATAACTATAAGGATATCAAAGATAAAATAGATGAAAACTATCATATAGATGATCCTGATAATCTCTTCTTCTTTTCTAGAATTGAAGATATAGACGAACTGAATGATATCTGTAAATTAAAACTCATAAAACGTTTCGCCTCTGATGGGCCAAGTGACTATATTCGAACTGTCCTTAATAAAATGGATGAAGAGACATTCAGTGCCTATCTAAAATATCATCTTAAAACCTGTGAAAGAAAAGATCTCTTAGGAGCAAGCTCACATATAGTTGATATTCTTCAAAAATAACAAAAAAGGAGAATTTATATTCTCCTTTTCGTTTGTCTTTATATACTTTACTGATTATTCAGCGTCAGCTTCTTCTTCTTTTCTGTTCATCATTAATGAACCTAGAGATGCGATGGACATTACAGCCATTACCAGAGTGTACTTGTCAGTTAAGCCCATAGCGTTACTCATGTTTTCAGTAAGAATGAATTCTGCTACTGAAGCAAGAGCGATCACAGCGGATACAACAGTCCATGATTTCTTGTTGTTGTTGAAGATCAGTACGTATGCAGCAGATAATGCAGATATCAGAGCACAGATGAGGTTAACTACAGACCATCTGGCATTGTCAGCCATTGGAGCAACTTCTTCAGTGATTGTTTCACTTACTGCAGGTGCAGCAGCTGGAGCAGTTTCTTCAGCGATAGTTTCTTCAACTACTGGAGCAGTAGTAACTGTAGCAGCAGGAGTAACAACTGCAAGAGTAGTTAATGGAGTTACATCTGTAGTAACTGACGCAGCAGCTCTAGCAGCATCAGCACGTCTGTGTGCTTCATCGGCGCTGTTTCTAGCATCGATAGCGATATTGGCAGCTTCATCAGCAGCGGCTCTTGCAGCATCAGCAGCTTCTCTAGCAGTTTTTGCAGCAGCATCAGCTTCTTCAGCAGCTTTTCTAGCAGCA
>JAUNIH010000068.1 GCA_030523555.1 Erysipelotrichaceae bacterium | reverse complement strand
AAAAGAGGCTGGTAACCTCTAACCTAGTCAATAGGTTTCGTTACAGCCCCTTTTTAACTGTTTCTGTCTTTAAAATATGAATCAAGAATTATCTTGTGTTTGACACCTGAACTCACAAAGTGAATGATATCTTTCTCGTTCTTTATTTCCGTAGGCATATCATAATCTTCTTTCATCATGTCCTCATAAAAAAGATGATAGGCTTCTTCAATGGAACACAGTTCACTCTGTATCTTAAAACTGTCTCTTATCTGATCCATTGATAAGACCGCTTTGGAGAATGATACAAAGATAAACATGGCAATCTGTTCTCTCGAATATGTCTTTTTATGGGCCTTAGGTACAATCTTGAGTTTGACATAATTGGAGATCATTGAAGGCGTAACTTCATTGCATCCATTCAAAAGAAGGTATCCGTTGATATACTTTGTGACCTGATCAAGATACAATCCGACATCAGGTATTTCATTATAGTCTGGTAGTTTAACCTGCATATCCTTATTTTATCAGGGATATATCATTTTTTCAATTTTGAATAACTATTGACAGGTTATTCAATAACTTATAGAATGATATTGTAATCGGTTAATTAATAACCGATATAAGAGATATTAATACAAGGAGGCAGGATATGACAACCATAAACAGAAGTCTTAATACCTTTAAGGTAAAAGATCCTATAAGTGCATTAACTCATTTTATCGGTTTTATAGGAGCTATTATCGGTATGCCTGTCTTACTGATAAAAGCTTCAGCTTATCATTGCGAACTTAAGACGATGATCGGGTTTGGGGTTTATATGTTGAGTATGATTATCCTTTATGGAGCGAGTACTTCATATCATTCCTTCAATATCAACGAAAGGGCAAACAGGATATTAAAAAAGATTGATCACTGTTCTATCTTTGTGCTTATTGCAGGATCATATACACCAGTATGTCTTGATGTCTTAAATAACAGAAGCGGGAAGATACTGCTGATAGTCATATGGGCTATAGCCATTGCCGGTATCATTTTCAAGATCTTCTGGGTTACCTGTCCTAAATGGGTATCATCTGTTCTTTATATCGGTATGGGCTGGGCAGCCTTATCGGTAATTCCTGAGTTATACAGCAGTATGCCTTCTGATGGCTTCTTATGGTTACTGATGGGAGGAATCCTTTATACCATAGGTGGTGTGATTTATGCCTTAAAACCAAATCTTTTCCCTAATGAAGAAAGTACCGGTTTTGGCAATCATGAACTCTTCCATATCTTTGTCCTGATGGGAAGTCTGTGCCATTTTATTATGATGTTTAAGGATATCGTTCTGATAGGATAGAGATACATAACAGGGATATTATTAAAAAAGCGCAGATGATTCTGCGCTTTAACTTTATATTATTCTTTAACTACCTCTATGACATGTTCAGCGGTTAAGCCGTATTTGGTAAGGACATCCCTGGCTTTACCTGATTCACCAAAGACATCATTTATGCCGATTGGTGTAACAGGGGTAGTAATATCGGTTGTGGCCTTTAATTCAGCAATTGTAGAGAATAAGCCACCGATGATGGAATGTTCTTCAAGAGCGTAGGCACGTTTATGAGATTTCAGTAAATCGATAATACCTTTTGAATCAATTGGTTTGATTGATGATACATTGACGACTGTTGCGTCTAATGTTTCGGCAGCCTTGATAGCTTCCTGAACCATAAGACCCATAGCGAACAGGACGACATCACCATTACCTTTTCTTAGGATATCAACTTTGTCAAAGTCGAATACTGTGTTTTCATTATAGACATCTTCAACCTTGCCTCTTCCAAGTCTTACATAACAAGGCCCCTCTATGGCTGCCACATGTTCAACGATGGCTTTGGCCTGATACTGATCACATGGTACATAGACTTTCATATTGGGAATACTTCTCATGATGGAGACATCTTCAATGGACTGATGTGATGCGCCGTCTTCCCCGACTGATAATCCGGCGTGGCTTGCACAGATTTTGACATTGAGGTTTGGATAACAGATGGAGTTTCGAATTATTTCGAAGGCTCTTCCTGTCGCAAAGACTGCGAATGTTGAAGCGAATACTGTCTTTCCGCTTGCCGCCAGACCTGCCGCCATACCCATCATATTGCATTCGGCGATACCGGCATTGAAATGTCTTTCAGGACAGACTTTCTTGGCTTCAATGGTCTTTGTGGATTTGGTAAGATCGGCATCAAGGACGACGATATTGGGATTTTTCTGAATAAGTTCAGCCAGTTTTGCGCCATAGGCGTTTCTAGTTTCCTGAGCCATTATCTGACCTCCTTTAAATCTTCCATGGCAATTTTATAATCATCTTCTTTAGGTGCTGCACCATGCCATGCGTAATTGTTTTCCATATAGGAGACACCTTTTCCTTTGACAGTTGAAGCGATGATGACGCTTGCTGTTTCTTTACATTCTCTGGCTTTTTTGAAAGCCTGCCTTAAAGAATCAAAATCATTTCCGTCACATTCGATGACGTTGGCGTTGAAGGCTTTTGCCTTGTCAGCTAAAGGAAGAGGTCCGATGACATCTTGCACATTGCCGTCTATCTGTAATCCGTTCAAGTCAAAGATGATACAGAGATTATCAAGTTTATAGTGGGCAGCTGCCATTAAAGCTTCCCAGACAATACCTTCTTCAGATTCACCATCACCGCATAAGACATATACGCGATGGTCATTATTATCAAGTTTATTGGCAAGTGCCATACCTACGGCGGCAGATACACCCTGGCCTAAGGAACCGGTAGACATATCAACACCATCTATATAATTCATATTCGGATGTCCCTGCAGCTTTGAATTGATCTGGCGGAAGCTCATGAGATCTTCATGCATAAGACCGGCTTCATCCAAAACGGCATATAAACCTGGTGAACAGTGTCCCTTTGATAAGACAAAACGGTCACGGTCAATGGCTGAGACGTTGTCTTTATTCACATTCATTTCTTCAAAGTAAAGGTAAGTCAGAATATCGGCACTGCCTAAAGATCCACCTGGATGTCCGGACTGGGCATTGTAGACCATCTGAATGATTTTTCTTCGTGCATTCAGGGCGTGCTCTTTTAACAGATTATTGTCCATGAGAATATTCCTCCACATTAATATTGTATAATAGTTTTTGATGATTAAATTGTGTGTTTTTGATATGGATGGACTGCTTCTTGATTCAGAAAGACAAATGTATTTAAGGTCAGGAGTAGAGACTTCAAAAGAACTGGGAAGACCCATTGAAGAAGCCTTTCTTACGACTCTTATGGGTGGAAGCTGGACAGCCTATGAAAAGGGAATTCTCGATAATTACGGAAGTGATTATCCTATGGATAAATACTGGGAAATCTTTGATAAGAAAGTTGATCAGATGATTAACTATGAAAGTATTCCTTTAAGACCGGGAGTTATTGAAGTCCTTGATTACTGTAAGGAAAAAGGTATCCAGATGGCAGTGGCAACTTCCACATTATATGATGATGCGATCAAGTGTCTGAGTAATTCAAAACTTATAGATTACTTTGGATATATTGTTACAGGAGACATGGTAGAAAAGACCAAACCCAATCCGGAAGTATTCTTAAAGGCAATTGAACATTTTGATATCAGTGTAAATGAGTCTCTGGTCTTTGAAGATGGACATAACGGCGCCCATGCCGCAAAGAATGGAAACTGCCGACTGATACTTGTAGAAGATCTTGCATATCTGAGTGATGAAGATAAGGAATATGCGGAAATGGTCATCGACAACATTAATAAAGTCATAGAACATATAGATAAAGAAAATGAAACAGCCTCTAGCCTATAGAATGAGACCCACAAGTCTTGATGAGATATTAGGACAGAAAGACCTGGTGGGAGAAAAAGGAATAATCAGAAGATGCGTTGAAAAAGGCAGTATTTTTTCAACGATTTTCTATGGTCCTCCAGGAACCGGCAAAACCACTCTGGCAAGAGTTATCGCTCATGAACTTCATAAACCATACAGGGAATTCAACGCTGTAACAGGCAATAAAAAAGATCTCGATCAGATTTTTGTGGAAGCCCAGCTTTCAGGTCAGCTGATACTGATATGCGATGAGGTTCACCGTCTCAATAAGGATAAACAGGATTTACTTTTACCGCATCTTGAAGATGGATCAGTAGTTCTTTTAGGCGCAACAACGGCTAACCCATATCATTCCATCAATCCCGCCATCAGATCAAGAACCCATCTGTTGGAGGTTCATGCCTTAAAGGCGGAAGATGTCAAAAAGGGTATACTCAATGCGATGAAATCTTCTGATGGTTTAAATGATGAATATGTTATAGATGAAGAAGCGATAGATCTCATTACCGATACCGTCAATGGTGATGTCAGATGGGCTTTGAATATACTGGAGATAGCTTCCATATTGTGCGAAGACAATCATATTACCAGGAAGGATGTTGAAGATAACTGCAGGAATGTCAACAACAGGTCTTTCGCATCTGAAGATGGACATTATGATCTTTTATCAGCTTTACAGAAATCAATCAGAGGATCTGATGTCAATGCGGCCTTATATTATCTGGGATTACTTGCACAATCTGGCGATGTGGCTTCTATAGAAAGAAGATTACTTGTTATAGGGTATGAAGATATAGGACTGGCAAATCCTGCCTTATGTTCCAGAACCATTGCGGCGTGTCAGTCTGCTGAAGCTGTAGGCTTTCCAGAGGCGATAATTCCTTTGGGTTTACAGATAATTGATTTATGTCTTTCTCCTAAATCTAGAACGGGTGTCGATGCCGTACACGAGGCTCAGGCAATTGCGGAAAGTAAAGCTATGGATATACCGGTCTATCTTAAGCTGACTCCTGTCGGTTTAAGTAAGGATGAACAGTACTCATATGAAAGATATGACTGTTTCCATAAGATACAGTATCTTCCTGATGAAATAAAAGATCTGGATCTCTTTAAATCATTCAACGCCAACCGCTATGAACAGCAGTTAAAGGCAGTATATGAAGAACTTAAGCAGAATAAGAGGACTAACGATCTCAAGAAACTTTACTCAAAACAGGCGTAAGCCTTTTTTGTTTATATATTATTTACATATATAATATTGTATTGAATTATAATAGTTAATGTTGAAAAGGGGATAGTATGAAATTTGTTAAGGAATCTTTAGATACAAAACTGTTTGTGGATGGAGTGTTTTCTATCGCTGATAAAGCCAAGAAAGACCCGGAAGCGATTAATGCGGTTATCGGATGTCTTTGTGATGAAGAAGGAAAACTTTTAACCTATAATACCGTATTTGAAGGTGAAAAAAGACTGCAGCCTGTTCAAAGGGCAAGTTATGCCAAATCATGTGCCGGTAATGATGACTACAATGAGGCCATCAGAAACTATATTTTAGAAGGTAAGGTTACTCTTCCTGCGGGTACTATCGCTACAGCTGGAGGAACAGGCGCTATCTATACAGCCATGCATATGTGTCTGCAGGATGGCGACACTATGGCATTCCCGGAAGTATCATGGGGCAATTACCGTATTATGGCTGATGAAAATCTAATAAGAAGTGTTACCTATGATATCTATGATTTTGAATCACTGTTAAAGGTAATTGATGAAACAGAAAAGAAAGCTTTCATTATCATCAACAGCCCATGTGAAAACCCATGTGGTCATGCGTATACCTATGAAGAATGGGAAAAGATTATTGATAAGGCCAACAGTTCAGATAAGGAAATTATTCTTTTATGTGATATGGCTTATATAGATTACGCTGAAAAGGGTGAAAAAGAATTCTTTGAACTCTTTAATAAGATCAGTGACAATGTCCTGATTCTGATGGCTATATCTACTTCCAAATCTTTCTCATACTATGGTGAAAGACTGGGAGCTTTACTGATTATTTCTAAAGATCAGAAATATGTCGATAACTTCGTGAATATCGGTGCGAGATTATTACGTACTACCTGGTCAAATGTCAATAATGGCGCAATGTGTAACGTAGCGGATATACTGAACAATCATCTTGATGAATTTAAGAATGAAGTTGAAGAATCAAGATTACTTATCAAGAAAAGAGCGGATATCTTTGTGAATGAAGCCAAAGAAGCAGGTTTACCTATATATGAATACAAGTCAGGTTTCTTTGTGACGATTAAGTTTGATGATAATGATCATCGTGATGAAGTTCATGAAAGACTGATGAATAATCATATCTATACTGTGAAAGTAAACAAAGGTATAAGAATAGCGGTATGTTCAACACCTGTAAAAGCTGTTACAGGTCTTGCCAAGAAAATAAAGGAGTTATATTAATGAACAAAGTTACTAAAACAATACTGGCTGTCTTCCAGGGCATGCTGGTAGGACTCGGTGCAGTTTTACCGGGTGTATCCGGTGGTGTATTGTGTGTCATCTTCGGTATCTATAAACCGGTAATGGAACTTTTATCAGAACCGTTCAAGAATCTGAGAACTCATGTACCTAAGCTCTTCCCTTATATTGTGGGTGGCGCTATCGGTTTCTTAGGTGTAGCCAAGGTTCTGGCATTCTTACTTGATGCCTATCCAGATCCATCTGTATGTCTGTTTATTGGATTAATTGTGGGAATGTTACCATCATTATTTAAGGAAGCAGGTGAAGAAGGTAGAGACAAATGGTCATTTGTATCATTCGCCATTGCCTTAGCGCTGATTCTTGCCTTACTTATCAGTCTTGAAAAATTCTCTGTAAGTATCGTTCCTAATACCGCATGGTGGGTATTCTGTGGTTTCTGTGCAGCTTTAAGTATCATCGCTCCAGGTATGAGTTTCTCTACACTGCTGATGCCTTTAAATCTCTATACACCATTTATCACCGGTATCTCATCATTTGATTTCTCATGTATCATTCCTGCGGTAATCGGTGCGGGTTTAACCGTAATTCTTTTTGCCAAGTTTGTTGATCACATGCTGAAAACACATTATTCAATCTGTTTCCATGCCATTCTTGGTGTAGTATGTGCGGCTACTATTATGACTGTTCCATTCAAGACAGTCATGAACAACTGGCTGGTAAATCTTATCTGCTTTGTACTGGGTGTTATCGGTGCATTACTGCTGGATAAGTTCAATTCACAATTTCCTAAGGAGTAATTTAAAAAAGCTCATAGAGCTTTTAGATCATAAATATTATTATTCCAAGTATTATTACCAGGATGCCTATCTGTTGTGTCCTGGTAATTTTTTCTTTCAGGAAGATATAACTTATTACCGGTATCAGGATATAGCTGAATGATTCAATGACATTGGACATCGAGATACTGATACCCTTTAAGGAATATACCGACATCAGCATCGTTACAACAAATATCGCATATGAACCTATGACAAGCGGATTGAGCAGTTCAAATATCTTACTCTTATATGTCTTATTGGCAGATATCTTTAAGAGTATCTGAGAGAAAGCCGCAATAACGGTTGAGGCTAGTTTGATAAGGAAGAAACTATTCATTTGTTTCTCCTTTTGCCATAATGATTATTCCGGCAATTATTACCAGCATTCCCACAACATTTTTGATACTTATACTTTCATTGAATAAGAGTAAACCTATTAATGCTCC
>JAUNIH010000010.1 GCA_030523555.1 Erysipelotrichaceae bacterium | reverse complement strand
CCGAAGCAAATATTCAGTCAACAATTAAGGGCATTGCTAATGTTGGTTATTACAACGCTGAAAAGACCGAAGGCGGAAAATGGGAGGATCGTGGCAATGAAGGAACCACCTGGTACAAAGTAGAAAACTACTACATGGCAGGTGTTGACGGAGTAAGCTATTATCCGGCCGAAAGCATTGATGATCCTATCAGAGAAATAGAAGAACTATTCAGACAGCTCACAGCCCAGGTTGATGTCCTAAAAGACGAAAACGCAAGGCTGAAAGCAAAACTCAAGAAGATAGAGGAGGTGCTGAATGAGTGATATAGCGACGCTCATCGTGTCAATTGTAGTGGCCATATTCGGATCGTCTGGCTTTTGGAGTTATCTCCAGAGCAAAAAAGACAAGACCCAGGATATCTTGCTTAAGATAGACACGATGGATAAGAACATCGCAAACCTTAAGGGTGATACGGACGCGTTCCACGACAAATATGCAGAAGATAAGGCAAAAGATTGTCGTACCAGAATCCTGCGATTTGCAGATGAAATCCGAGCAGGGACTAAACATTCAAAAGACATGTACGAAAACGTACTGCTTGACTGCGATTCCTATGAGGACTTCTGTTCCCAGGAAAAGCATAAACACTTCAAAAACAGCATAGCGGGGATGAGCATAAAGAAAATCCGCGAGCATTATCAGCAAGATGACTTTTTATGATTAAGGCCAGGGGGTTCCCTGGTCTTTTTTTGTTGATTTTGTCAACATCAATGGCTACTTTTTGGCTATGTTTTTCCAAAATGGCTACCAAATGGCTACCTTTTTTTAAATCTCTTCCGATTTGTAAAAATGTGAAAATAACCGATAAATAAAGCGTTTTAGCGTTATTTTGAATATGTTGCTATTTGTATTTTGTCAATTCCTGTTGTCGGCACCATGATAGAAATAAAGATTCCTCTGAAGGAATCTTTTTTATTGATTATAAAAAAACGGGATTATTTATTAACCCCGTTTGTTTTTGCTTTGTGAGCTGCAGCTCTTTTTGCGGCAGCGTATGCTTCATCGAAGAGAACTTCCTGTGAATTGAGTGGAGTCTCATTGATGTGACGGTCAACATAGACACCTTCACTTGTGAGTTCCTTACCTTTTTCATCATCGTTCATCATTGTGTCGAACATATGAAGAATACGGTTCTGAAGTTTGCGGTCATGGATTGGTGCCGCAACTTCCACACGTCTTGTAGTGTTTCTGGTCATGAAGTCGGCTGAAGCGATATAGATCTTGCGTCCCTTGCCTTTACCGAAGATGTAGATTCTTGAGTGTTCGAGATATCTTCCGACGATACTTACAACGCGGATATTTTCAGTCAAACCAGGAATGCCTGGAATAAGACAGCAGATACCACGTACCACAAGATCAACCTTTACACCGGCTCTGGAACATTCAATCATCTTGGTCAGGATAGCTTTATCCGTAAAGGAATTTACTTTGACACCGATATAGGCTTCCTTTCCTTTCTGCGCTCTTTTTATCTGTTCATCCATCATACCAAGAACCTTGTTCTGAAGACATAATGGTGATACCAGAAGTTCTTCCGTTTTATCCAGAACTTCAGACTGTAAAAGGTGGGCGAAGACACTTGCGACTTCAGCACCAATCTTCTGGTTGGCTGTAACAAGCGCCAGGTCAGTATATAAGGTAGCGGTCTTTTCGTTGTAGTTACCGGTACCGATCTGGGTAATATACTGAACGCTGCTTTCAGCGTTATGAATGCGTCTTGAGATCAGACACAGTTTTGAATGAACCTTATAGTCTTCAAGACCATACAGGATTCGACATCCGGCTTCTTCGAGTAATCTAGACATATCGATGTTGTTTTCTTCATCGAATCTTGCACGAAGTTCCAGAAGTACGACAACTTCCTTGCCGTTTTCAGCGGCTTTTATCAGAGTATCGACAATCTTACTCTGGGAAGCTACACGGTATAAAGTCATCTTTATTGAAACGACATCCTTATCGGTAGCGGCTTCATCAAGAAGCTGCAGGAATGGTTTCATACTTTCAAACGGATATGACAACAGGATATCTTTTTCAAGAGCCTGAGGAATAATCGGTTTTGAAGTATCAACCATGGCAGAATCCTGAGGTTTTCTCGGATTATAGAAGAGTTCCTGTTTGTCTACAAGATACTTTCTTAAGGTTGAGACATACGACAGATCAAGCGGTGTATCAACATCGATAATGTGCGAAGTATCAATAAACATATTCTTCGCAATCTCTTTGAGAAGACCTTTGCTGAGTTTTCTGGTAATTTCAACTCTTACAGGATTAAGACGTGTACGTTTCTTGATGAGCTGTTCCATGACATCACGGTAGTTCATATCTTCATCGTAGACTTCAATGCCTTCAATATCGGCATTTCTGGTTACACGCATGATGGATTTTTCTTTGATTTCAAAGTGAGGGAAGATCTTGCCCACAAAGTGTAAGATAAGTTCTTCACTCAGCATATAGTTACCAGGTCTTGTAGGAATTTCAATCAGACGTTTAAAGACGCTGTTAGAACATGGCACAATACCTAAAGAATTCTTGGAACTTCTTGAACCCAGTGATACTACAGCGTAAAGCTGTTTGTTTTCAAGGAACGGGAACGGCTGCTGCTTGCTTAAGACCATTGGTGTTAAGAAAGGTGCGATATGGGCATCAAAGTAAGTCTCCAGGAAACCTGTTTCTTCATAAGAGAGTTTACGGAAGTTGATAAGACGTATGCCTTTAGGTTCGAGTTCACCCATCAGCTGATCGTAAATGACAGCTCTTTTCTTTTCGAGTCTTTTTACTTCCTTGAGAATGGCTTTGACCTGTTTCTTGCAGGACATACCTGTCTTATTATCTCTGATGTTTTCTTCAGATGACATCTGTACCATCAGGGTTCCGACTCTGACCATGAAGAATTCATCAAGGTTGGTCTGGAAAATAGATGCGAAGGTCAGACGTTCAGCCAGCGGAACTCTAGGATTTCCGGCTTCATTCAGCACTCTTTCATTGAATAAGAGCCAAGAGAGTTCACGGTTGGTGAAACAGCTTCTGATTTCTTCGTCTTTATCATCGTCATCTTCTGCTTCATCAGCGATTCTTAAAAGACGTTTAAGTTCTTTTTTCGAAGGTACAGATTCAATATCTTCATAAAGTTCGGATTTTAAGCCGGTAATAGTTTCGCCTAAATCCTCCTCTGTGGAAATACTGTTTTTGAATACAGGCACTTCTTCGATTTTCTTCTTTTTCTTTTTTGCCATATAAGGGCTTCCTTTCATATCAGTTTTATGCCTTGACAATAAACTGTTAAAGGCATTCATGATCCTGTCAAATATATGCATATATTATCAGTCACCAAAGCTGATGCCAATAAGTCTTGCCTCCTGAACGATATCAGACTCAGGATCGACATATTTGAGTTTACCGGCTACTTCACTAAGCGGTACCTTGGTAACTACACGGGATAAATAGGTAACCATATATCCGTATTCTTTGTCGATAACCATCTTGCCGCCGACTGCACCGATACGGGTGGCAAAGATTCTGTCGTATGGTACCGGACTTCCACCTCTCTGGGTGTGACCTGGTACAGTTACACGTACTTCTCTTCCGGTCTTTTCCTCAATTGCAGCGGCAATTTCATAGGAAACAGAAGGGAATTCGTAATTGGTGAGTTTCTTTTTATAGTCTTTTTTGGACAGTTCCGCATCTTTCTTGGAGATAGCGCCTTCAGCTACCGCAATGATGGTGAAACGGCTGCCGTTTCTGTCTCTTTCTTCAATGACATCAATAACCTTGTCGATATCATAAGGGATTTCCGGAATCAGGATGACATCCGCTCCAGAGGCGATACCGGCATATAAAGGTAACCATCCAACTTTATGTCCCATGATTTCCACGATAAATACACGGCCATGGGAGTTGGCTGTCGTATGAATACATTCAATGGCGTTTGATGCCACATTTACGGCACTGTGGAAACCGAAAGTCATATCGGTACCGTAGATGTCGTTATCTATTGTTTTAGGAAGAGCTACAACATTGAGTCCTTCTTCACTTAAACGGTTGGCAGTCTTTAAAGAACCGTTGCCACCCAGAATCACCAGACAATTGAGTCTTAACTTGTGATAGGTCTGTTTCATGGCTTCTACTTTATTGACGCCGTTCTCATCAGGTTCATCTATTGTCTTGAAAGGAACTCTGCTGGTACCCAGAATTGTTCCACCGTGAGAGAGAATACCGGAAAAATCATCCCCGGTCAGAAGACGAAACTGACCATAGATCAGTCCTTTGTAGCCATCTTCAAAACCATAGATTTCTACAGGTTCCTTACTATTGTTAAGGATTGTTTTGACCACACCTCTCATTGTGGCATTAAGTGCCTGACAGTCACCGCCGCTTGTCAGCATACCAACACGTAACATTATTGTTTCCTCCCCATTTATTATTTTAAATTTATATTTAAAAATATTATAAACTATAGTACTTAATTTAAATACAATTTACGTAAAAATTACTGTAGAGCGATTTATGTGTCAGAATTATCCATTTTAAAGGATCTGAAACAGTCTTCTTACAATATCGATTGAAGATACAAAAGTTCCTATTGAAGAAAAGATATTCGCAAAAAGAACGACCATCAGGGTTCTGGTGACCTTGTTCTTATAGAAACCCTTAAGGGTCTGTGCATCTTCATTCAGATCTTCAAAATCTTTTACCTTTGGCTTTCTGACATATGCCTCCACAAAACCCGCAAAGAAACCTGCAGCCAGCAAAGGATTCAAAGATGTGATAGGGGACATGATAAATGCCGTAATAATCGACAGGATATGTCCGCCCGCCAGTAAGGTACCTAAAGCTGAAAAACAGCCGTTAAATATAATCCAAGATTTTATTGATTCCATACCGGCATTTCGATTGGCATATAAGGTATATCCCAGTAAGCCGATAATAATAAGCGGTATGGCCCATTTAAGATATGTTCCGATACCTTTTTTAGACTCTACATTTTCAAGATCTTCAATAGAGAAATCATTATTGAGATTTCTTTCAATACCACCCGCATGAGCTGCGCCGATAACGGCTACTACCTTATTTCCAGGAGCGTTTTTGATTTTCATCGAAAGGTACTGGTCTCTTTCATCGACAAGTATTCTTTTGACGGTTGGAAATTCCTTGGCTACTTCGTTTAATGCTGCCTCAATCGCATCAGCCTGTTTTAAAGCCTGAAGTTCTTCTTCACTTATTTCTTCATCGTCAAAGATGGAAGTGATGATACCCGCAAGAAGGGATATCTTTTCCTTGAATGAAAGGTTTGCCCAGATTCGCGCAAATGTCGTTTTGATTGATCTGTCTGCCAGAACGAGTTCCTTATTCTTTTCTTTGGAAAGTCTGATGGCTTCCATCATTTCGCCACCACTGCTAGAGTCCATGGTTTTGGCCATTCTTCTCTGGAATGATGCCAGAATAAGATTTACCATGAAGAAACCGACCTGTTTATCCCTGATGATTTTAATAATATCGGTATCACGCCACTGATCAGGATTATTCATCTTTTCATAGCGCTGGCCGTCAAGTTCTATACATATGGAATCAGGATCTATCTCTTCAATACACTGTCTTACATCTTCGACAGAGTTCTTGGATACATGAGCAGTTTTAACAAGATATATTTCTTTGTCTTTATATTCAAGACGTACTATATTGTCATTCATAAAACAATTATAACTCTATAGGGGCAATGTTATAATTAAATAGTCGCAGGATATCTTTTTAATAGTGGCTGCGAATTATATAAATATGAACGATAAGATAGTAATAAGAGGGGCAAGAGTCAATAATCTTAAGAATATTTCTCTTGATCTTCCGCGTAATAAGCTGATAGTCATGACGGGTCTTTCCGGTTCAGGAAAGACATCTTTGGCGTTTGATACGATATATGCCGAAGGACAAAGAAGATATGTCGAATCTTTATCGAGTTATGCCAGACAGTTTTTAGGGGGCGTAGAAAAGCCTGATGTTGATCTCATTGAAGGATTATCACCATCAATTGCGATAGATCAGAAGACGACTTCCAACAATCCCAGATCAACTGTTGCGACAACTACGGAAATATATGATTATTTAAGGCTTCTTTATGCCAGATGCGGTATAGCCTACTGTCCAAACCATAATAAACCGATAGAAGCCATGACCATTAATTCAATGGTAAACAGTGTCATGTCGTTTGAAGATGGAGAAAGACTTGAAATACTCGCAAACGTTGTAACAAATAAAAAGGGTACATTCAAGGATCTCTTTGAAAAGCTCAAGAAGGACGGATATCTGAGATTATATGTCGATAATGAACTCTGTTCTCTTGATGAAATACCGGTTTTAGAGAAGAATAACCGTCACACGATAGAAGTAGTGGTAGATAGAATAATCAAAAAAGAAGGCATTGAGACTAGACTCAATGATTCTTTAGAGACAGCCCTATCCTTAAGTGATGGTACGTGTATTGTAAAACACGGCTCATATAGAGAACTTTTCTCATCTCATCAGTCATGTCCGGACTGCGGATTTTCAATTCCGACACTGGAGCCAAGACTCTTCTCATTCAACTCACCTTTAGGGGCCTGCGAAGAATGTAAAGGTTTAGGGGTTACGATGTCGGTAGATCTTGATTATCTTATGCCGGATAAGAGTCTTTCAATTGCGGAGGGCGGTATCCGTTACTACAAGAATATATATGGTACTCCTAATATGGAATGGCAGAATTTTGCGGTTCTTTTGAAACACTATAATATTTCCGAGACTAAACCATTAAATAAGATGACCAAAAAAGAGATGGATATCATTCTTTACGGTTCTACGGAAGAGATAAAATATACCATCAGATCAACAGGTGGTACAACCTATAATAAGGTCGGATATATTGAAGGGGTTAAAACTCTGATTGAAAGAAGATTTCAGGAAACACAGTCAAAGTTCGGTAAGGAATATTACGGATCTTTCATGGTGGAAGCTGAATGTCAGAAATGCCATGGGGCAAGATTAAACGATAAGGTATTATCGGTTAAGGTCGGTGGAAAAAACATTTATGAGTTTACCAGGATGTCTATTGTTCAGGCATATGAATTTTTAAACAGTCTCGAATTTGATCCGATGCGAAAAGAGATATCAAAGGTTCTTGTAAATGAACTTGAAGGTAGATTCAGATTTTTAAATGATGTGGGTCTTGATTATCTTTCATTAGACAGAACAGCGGGCACTTTATCAGGTGGCGAAGCGCAGCGTATACGTCTGGCCACCCAGATTGGTTCCGCACTGACTGGTGTTCTGTATGTACTGGATGAGCCATCAATTGGTTTGCACCAGAAGGACAATGCCAAACTTATAGATACTTTAAAAAAGATGAGAGATCTTGATAATACGGTAATCGTTGTTGAACATGATGCCGAGACAATGCTGGAGAGTGATTATATTGTCGATATCGGACCAGGCGCTGGTAAGGAAGGTGGCGAAGTCGTCTTTGCGGGCACACCTGAAGAATTATTGAAAGATGAAAACTCTATTACCGGTTTATATCTTTCTGGTAAGAAAAAGATAAATGTACCGGAATCAAGAAGAAAAGGTAACGGGAAATCATTAAAACTGACTGGCTGTAAAGAAAATAATCTTAAGAATATTGATGTGGAATTCCCTTTGGGAAAACTGATATGTGTAACAGGTGTATCTGGTTCAGGTAAATCATCACTTGTTATAGAGACGATGTCTAAATCGGTGATGAAGGCACTTAATCGTGTACGTATAAAACCTGGCGAAGTAGATAAGGTAACAGGTTTAAAGAATATCGATAAGATTGTCTATATTACTCAGGATCCAATCGGTCGTACACCGCGCTCTAATCCGGCAACCTATACAGGGGTCTTTGATGATATCAGAGATCTCTTTGCGCAGACTCCTGATTCAAAATTGAGGGGTTACTCCAAGGGAAGATATTCCTTCAATGTGGCAGGAGGAAGATGTGAAGCCTGTCAGGGTGATGGGGTTAAAAGGATAAGTATGCTGTTTATTCCGGATGTCTACGTAGAATGTGAAGAATGTCATGGAAAACGCTATAACGCTGAGACTCTGGAAGTAAGATATAAAGGCAAGAATATCTATGATGTCTTAAGGATGTCCGTCAAGGAAGCTTTGGAATTCTTCAGAAATCATAAAAAGATTAAAGACAAGCTTCAGGTTTTATATGATGTGGGACTTGGCTATATTGAACTTGGCCAGGCGGCTACCACTTTATCAGGTGGAGAAGCCCAGCGTGTAAAACTTGCCAGTGAACTGCAGAAGAAGGCAACAGGCAAAACATTATATGTCTTAGATGAACCGACAACCGGTTTACATATGGAAGATGTAAGTAAACTGATACGCATCTTAAACAGAATAGTAGATAATGGAGATACAGTAGTTGTTATCGAGCATAATCTTGATGTCATCAAGTGTGCTGATTATATTATTGATTTAGGACCAGACGGTGGAGACAAGGGTGGCGAAATCGTAGCTGCCGGTACACCGGAAGAGGTCGCAGAGGTGAAGAATTCTTATACGGGCCAATATCTTAAAAAGGCCTTAGGAGGATACAATGGCTAATGAAGAATTAAACAAGAGAGTATATGTTCATGAACTTAAAAAAGGTCTTAATCTTGAACAGGTTACAGGTAATGAAGAATCTCTGAACAGATGGATTATTGCACCAGATATCAACAGACCTGGTCTTGAGTTATCAGGATATCTTGAATCAAATGATCTTAAAAGAGTAGTAGTACTTGGTAAGAAGGAACAGGAATATATGGCTAAACTTGATCCTGTTATACAGAAACAGCGTTTTGAGATTATTACCGATTCCTATACACCATGTATTATCCTTTCAAGAGGTTTTACCGGTAATGATGTACTGTATTCATTGGCGAGGGACCGTAATTTTCCGATCTTCAAATATACAGGAGAAACCTATCAGCTGATTGTTGATGCGGTAGCCTTTTTATCAGAAAGACTGGCCTTAGGTGATATCATGCATGGGGTTATGATGAATATCTATGGTAAGGGAGTAATGCTGCTGGGTAAATCAGGTATCGGTAAATCCGAACTTGCCTTAGACCTTATACAGCGTGGACATATGCTGGTAGCGGATGACCGTATTGACTATAAACGTATCAATGAAAGAATAGTCTGCGAAGCACCCGCATCTTTAAAGATGATGCTGGAAATAAGAGGTCTTGGGGTAGTTAATATCACAAGACTGTATGGAGCTAAGGCTTTTCTTAATAAATGTGATCTCGACTTTGTCATAAGACTTGTCAAATATGATGAAAAAGAAGAATACAACCGTATAAATCAGGCAAATGACAATATTGATTTTTTAGGACTGCATATACCTGTACTGACTATTCCTATTACTGAAGGTAAGGCTTTATCAGTAATCATTGAAACAGCGGTTACTGAATATATATTAATGAGACAGCAGGGCATAGATCCTAACGAAGAATTCCGTGAAAGGATTATGCAGGAAATAAAGAAGAACGGAGCAGATAATGATTAGTTTTTTTCATGATCCTCAGACATTTCTATATATACAGATAGGATCGTTTTCACTTGATATAAGATGGTATGCCATTCTTATCATGACGGGTGCTTTTATCGCTTATTTTGTAGCTAAGAAAGATGCGAAAGAAGCGAAATATATCGATGATGATTTTTTCGATTCCGTCTTTATCTATACCTTATGGGTAGGTATTATCGGTGCAAGACTATGGTTCTGTGCCTTCTATGATTTTAATTACTATATCTCCAATCCTTTAGAAATAATAAAGATATGGGATGGAGGTCTTGCCATACAGGGAGGCCTTGTGGCAGGTTTACTGTATGCGTATTACTACTGCAGTAAACATCACTATCCGTTCTTAAAGATAATGGATATCTTTCTTCCCAATGTACTGATAGGTCAGGGAGTTGGTAGATGGGGCAATTTTGTCAATCAGGAATGTCATGGTGCAGAAGTAGCTGAAAGCTATTTTAACGGTATCCTGTCTTTCTTAAAAGAAGGTATGTATATCAACGGTCATTACTATGAACCATTGTTCTTCTATGAATCGGTATTATGTATACTGGGATGGTTTATTATCCATGAGATTCTCAAAAAATATCAGAACAAACGTGGCGATCTCACTTATGCCTATCTTATGTGGTACAGTGTCATCCGTTTCTTTATTGAAGGTCACCGTACTGATTCACTTTATTTAGGACCTTTGAAGATGGCTCAGCTTACAGCTATTGTCATGGGTGTTATCGGTCTGCTGGGATATCTTGGTGTATATGAAAAGTTCTTCCCTAAGAAAAAACCGACTCTGATCTTTGATATGGATGGAACGATGATTTCAACCAATGAATCAATAGTTGGGGCTTATGAAGAAGTTTTCAGAGTATTCGATAAAATTGAAAACTTTACGGAAGAAAGAAGAAAAGAGGTTATAGGACCATCACTTAAAAAACTCTTTCCTGTATATTTCCCTGATTATGATTACGATACCTTGTACAAGGTCTATCGTGAAAAACAGATAGAAATATCAAAGATCACCAATCATCCTTTACCTGGTGTAGTGGAAACAATGAAGACCCTTCATGAACAGGGCTATGATATTGGCATTGTCTCTACAAGATCAAACGAAGGAGTAAAAGAACTTCTTGAAGATTTTGATATGAGTGAATGTGTAAATGATATCTGTGGGGTATTTGATGTTGAAAAGGTAAAACCTGATCCTGAAGGTGTCATAAAACTTATTAACCGTAACGGCTGGAATAAGGACTGTGTGATAATCGGTGATTCAATGCTGGATCAGGGATGTGCAGTAAATTATGGAGCATATTTCGTAGCTTTCTTATCCAACCCTGATATTGAAGAAGAAATCAAAGCGGCAGCCAACGATTCTATAACGGATATGAATGAACTCATACCGATACTTGAAAAGGATATAAGTTTTACATATAACCTTAAATAATGAAAAGATCTGGAATAATCCAGATCTTATTTTTGTCTTTCTGATATTCAGATTAGAGCTTGAGCTGTCTGATGATAAAGATCAGTACGCAGGCACCAAGAACGTTGCAGGCAAATCCTAAGATACCACCGCTTGCGCCTAAGATACCGCCAAGGAAATTACCGATGAATGATCCGACGATACCAACAATCAGATTGGTAAGAAGTGAACCACTGGTTCCCATAATAATTCCTGCAAGATATCCAACGAGACATCCAATGCCTACGATAATAAGTATACTAATTAACATTTCAATATAACTCCTTTCGTTTAGAGATTATTATATACTATTTTCTGGATTTTTTATTTTCAGTGAGCTTCCAGTCACCATAGTATGAATCTTCAAGGATTCTTTCAATATCCTTCAACATTGGTACACGTGGGTTTGCTGGAGAACACTGATCTTCATAAGCCAGGAAGGCAAGTTTTTCTTTGGCTGCCATCCATTCTTTTTCATCGCAGTTTTTCTGAGCTGAGAATCTCATATCGATACCTACTTCCTTACCGAGCTTGTAGCAGGCATCAGCGAAGGCTTTGACACCTTCTTCGGTTGTGTTGAACTTTAAGCCGATAGCTTTGGCGAGTTCACAGTATTTGAGATCAGCTTTGTAGTAATTGTACTTAGGCCAGATACCAGGTTTGGTAGGTTTTGTACCATTATACTGAATAACCCAAGGAAGTAAGATGGCGTTGGCTCTACCGTGAGGGACATGGAATTCACCACCGACCTTATGGGCGATAGAGTGGTTCAGGCCTAAGAAGGCATTGGCGAAAGCCATACCCGCAAGGCATGAAGCGTTATGCATCTTTTCTCTGGCTTCAAGGTCATTTTTGCCGTTGGCGTAGGCTCTAGGAAGATATTCAAAGACCATCTTTACAGCCTGAGTGGCAATACCGTCTGTAAAGTCAGATGCCATTACCGAAACATAGGCTTCAACGGCATGAGTCAAAACATCCATACCGGTATCAGCGGTGATAGAGGCAGGAAGACTTGTGGTCAGGTTAGGATCGATAATCGCTACGGTAGGAGTTAAAGAGTAATCGGTTAATGGATACTTCTTGTTTTCTTCCTTATCGGTAATTACCGCAAATGGGGTAACTTCGGAACCGGTACCTGAGGTTGTAGGGATACATACGAGTTTTGTCTTTTTACCGAGTATCGGATAACGGAAGGCTCTTTTACGGATATCCATGAATTTCTGTTTGAGATCGTTGAAGTCTACTTCAGGGTTTTCATAGAATAACCACATGCCTTTAGCGGCATCCATAGATGATCCGCCACCTAAAGCGATGATGGTATCAGGTTTGAAGGCTTCCATTAAGGAATAACCTTTTCTTACAGTCTGGATTGATGGATCTGGTTCAACATCACAGAAGAGCTGTGTCTGAACTCTGTTTCTTCTTTTATCGAGCTGTTCATCGATCATCTTTACATAGCCAAGGTCAACCATTGAACGGTCAGTGACAATCATGACGCGGTCAATATTAGGCATCTGCTGCAGATATTCGATAGAGTTTCTTTCGAAATAGATTTTTGAAGGTATCTTAAACCACTGCATATTGTTTCTTCTCCTTGCGATCTTCTTGATGTTTAAAAGGTTGATGGCACTGACATTGTCTGATACAGAGTTATGTCCATATGAGCCGCAGCCTAAGGTTAATGATGGAATCAGTGAGTTATAGATATTACCGATACCACCTAAAGAAGAAGGGGAGTTGGCAACGATACGGCAGGCTTCAAGGCGTTTGCCGTATTTCTTTACAAGTTCTTCATTTGATGTATGAATGACAGCTGTATGACCGCGGCCGTTAAATTCAACCATCGCTTCAGCCTTATTGAAACCATCGTCGATGGAATCAGCTTTAAGGAAGGCAAGAACCGGTGAAAGTTTTTCTCTTGTGAGAGGTTCTTTTGGTCCTACTTCCTTACATTCGCAGGCGAGGATTGATGTTTCTTCAGGCACTTCAAAGCCCGCATTTTTCGCAATCCACCATGCAGGTTTACCGACGATATCAGGATTAAGACGGGCATTATCGACATCTTTTGTATAGGCTTTGACACCGAAGCAGTATTCTTCGATCATTGCCTTTTCTTTGGCTGTACAGAAGTGTACCTTATATTCCTTGAAGATTTCTTTGGCATCATCATAGATTTCCTTATCGATGATGGCTGCCTGTTCGGAAGCACAGATCATACCGTTATCGAAAGTCTTGGATAATACAAGATCATTAACGGCCTGTCTTAGGTTGGCAGTTGTTTCAACATAGGCTGGAACATTACCTGCACCAACACCTAATGCCGGTTTACCGCAGCTGTAGGCGGCCTTAACCATGGCATTACCACCGGTAGCTAATATTGTCGCTACATCAGGATGGTTCATTAAAGCAGAGGTAGCTTCCATTGACGGATGTTCAATCCACTGGATACAGTTTTCAGGAGCACCAGCCTTGATAGCGGCATCATATACAACCTTTGCGGCAGCTGCCGAACATTTCTGGGCACCAGGATGGAAACCGAAGATGATAGGGTTTCTGGTTTTAAGACAGATAAGTGATTTGAATATTGCGGTTGAGGTAGGGTTTGTGACAGGTGTAACACCGGCAACAATACCTACAGGATCAGCCACATATGATAATCCTTCAACAGTATCTTCATGAACGATACCGACAGTCTTTAAATGTCTCATATGGTTAACGACATATTCACACGCAAAGAGGTTCTTTGTCGCTTTGTCTTCCATGACACCACGCTTTGTTTCATCAATTGCCTCTTTAGCCAGGCTTCCATGTTTATCAAGGGCAGCTACTGAACACTTGGCAACGATATAATCAATTTTTTCCTGATCGAGCTCATAGAAAGCTTCTAAAGCCTTCTTGGCATTTTCAACCAGCTGGTTTACTTCTTTCTGAGCATCTGACAGTACAGGTTCTTCTGTTTTTACTTTTTTTACAGCCATATTAATCTCCTTGTGATTATATTCACAAAATAAGATTATGTTATTTTAAAGACTATTACAATAGGTTTTTTCATGAAAACGGATACATTATTTTACAAAAATACGGATAAGCGCTTTCATAATAAATAATATTGGTTATAATAGAAAAAAATGGAGGAAATATAAAATGGTTACAGTTTTAAATCATCCGCTGATTACCCATAAACTGGCGATAATGAGAGATAAGGATACAGGTCATAAGGATTTCCGTGAAAACCTTGATGAAATAGCTTCTTTAATGGCTTATGAAGTATGCAGAGACCTGCCGCAGGTAGATGTTACAGTGGAAACACCAATGGGTGAATGTCATACGAAGATGATAGGAAGTGAAGTTATACTTGTACCAATCCTAAGAGCCGGTATGGGTCTTATCAATGGCATTCTTGATCTGATTCCGACAGCTAAAGTAGGTTTTATCGGTCTGTACAGAGATGAAGAGACTCTGGAACCTGTTGAATACTTTGCGAAATATCCTAAAGAACTGGCTGAATCAGTAGTACTGGTTCTTGATCCGATGCTGGCGACAGGCGGAAGTGCCATTGCGGCTGTTGATATGGTCAAGAAAAAAGGTGCGAAGAATATCAAGATGGTATGTCTGGTTGGTGCTCCTGAAGGTGTAAAAGCCTTTACTGAAAAACATCCAGATGTAGATCTCTATCTTGCAGCACTTGATGAAAAACTGAATGAAATAGGTTATATCGTTCCTGGTCTTGGTGATGCGGGCGATAGAATCTACGGTACCAAATAATATTTTAAGTCCACGAAAGTGGACTTTTATAATGACATTTAAGATATAATAATTAAGGAAAAAGAGGTAAAAACACATGAATAGTAGACCCGTTGTTTTAGTGGTAATGGATGGTGTGGGTGAAAGAGAAAGCGACTTTGGTAACGCTGTAAAGAACGCCTATACACCTACGCTTGATTATTTAAGAGAACACAGTGCTTTCACAACTATCAAGGCACATGGTACAGCTGTAGGCTTACCTAGTGATGATGATATGGGTAACTCGGAAGTAGGTCATAATGCGATCGGCTGCGGTCAGGTTTATTCCCAGGGTGCAAAGCTCGTAAACGAATCTATTGAATCAGGTGATATCTATACATCTGATACATGGAAGAAACTGGTAGAAAATGCGAAGGGACATACTTTCCATTTCATCGGTTTATTATCTAACGGTAATGTCCATTCAAATATTTCGCATCTTAAAGCCATGTTAAGTGAACTGAAGGCTGAAGGTGCTGGCAAGGTAAGAGTTCATGTCTTACTTGATGGAAGAGACGTACCGGAAGGATCAAGTGTTAAATTCGTTGAAGAACTTGAAAGCCATATGGCTTCATTGAACGGTGATGGATATGATGCAAGAATCGCTTCAGGCGGTGGCAGAATGTATATCACAATGGATCGATATGAAGCTGACTGGTCAATGGTTGAAAGAGGCTGGAACGCTCATGTACATGGTATCGGAAGAAAGTTCAGCAGTGCTTTGGAAGCTATTGAAACATATCAGAAGGAAGAAAACGCTACAGATCAGCTGATGCATGAATTCATCATCTGTGATAACGGTGAACCTGTTGGTAAGATTGAAGATCATGACTCAGTTGTATACTTCAACTTCAGAGGCGATAGAGCCTTAGAAATTTCAAGAGCCTTTGATGAAGGTGCTGACTTTAATAAATTCGATAGAGGTGTTAAACCTGATGTCATGTATGCAGGTATGCTGCAGTATGATGCAGACCTCAAGATTCCTGTAAACTATCTGGCAAATCCACCTAAAATCAAGGATACAATGTCTGAATATCTGGTTAAGTACGGTGTTAAGACTTACGCTATCTCTGAAACTCAGAAGTTTGGTCATGTGACTTATTTCTGGAACGGTAACCGTTCTGAAAAGTTCTCTGATGAACTTGAAACATGGCTTGAAATCCCATCAGATGTTGTACCATTTGATCAGCGTCCTTGGATGAAATCGGCTGAAGTTACTGATGAACTGGTTAAAGCCATTGAATCAGGTGAATATGCGTTCTTGAGATGCAACTATCCAAATGGCGATATGGTTGGTCATACCGGAAGCTATGAATCTACTATTATCGGTGTTGAATCAGTTGATATCGCTATGGCCAGAGTTATGGCAGCCTGTGAAAAGGCCAATGCGATTCTGGTAGTTACAGCAGACCATGGTAACGCTGATGAAATGTATGACAAGAGAAAGAAGGAAACAGATCCTATCAAACCAAAGACTTCTCATACACTGGCACCTGTTCCATTCTATATCTATAACGCTGATGTAAAGATCAAGGAAGGTAAGCAGTTCGGTTTAAGCAACATTGCCGCAACTGTCTTCAAACTTCTCGGTCTGGATATTCCTGAATCATGGAATGAATCAATGATCTAACAAATATTAGAGGACGTAATGCCCTCTTTTATTTTGCCTTTTGAAATATAATTGAGAAAAAGGGGAATTGATATGATTAAAAATGAAGCTAAAATAAAAAATCCTTTAATAGTTGGTATCAGAGAACAGCTTGAACACAGAGCCTTATGGATGTATCTATTGACTGATGAAGCTGAAAAACATGGTCTGAATAGAAACGATTATGTACCGGATGCGATTAAAAGATGCGGTATCTATCAGGGAAATCTTATTAAAGAAAAAGGTGGAATGGGTAATTCCTTAAAAGGTTTAAAGAAAGGATTATTCGGTTTCTTTGCGCAGAAGGTTTTTGAAATGGATATAAAGAGATGTGATGATGATCATCTTGATATAGATTTCCATTACTGCCCATTAGTCAAGGCTTGGCAGAAACAGGGATGTTCTGATGAAGAAATAGCCCTGATGTGTGATCATGCGATGTGTGGTGACAGGGGAATTGGGGAATGTTTTGGATGTGAACTCGATCTGCCGGCTACTATCGGAAGAGGCGATGGTGTCTGTAAACTGAGATATATCAGAAGGAATAAATAATAGAGGCTTGCGCCTCTATTATTAATCTGTATTTTTTCTCATAGCATCCACATGATTGAGGATGACTGGAATGACAATAGGATTTCGGTTTGTGCGCTGGTACAGGAATGGTTCCAGCGTTTTTCTTATGCAGTTTTTAAGATCACCGAATGTTACTTTCTGTTTCATTTCATTCTTGAGCGCTTCATATACCAGCTGTTCAGCTTCTTTGATTAAAGCCTGAGAATCTTTTATGTATACAAAACCTCTTGATACAATACCTGGTTTACAGAGTATCTTATTTGAACGTGAGTCGATACATACTATAGCGGCAACTAAACCATTATCGGCTAATATCTGTCTGTCTTTTAAGACGGAGGTAGATAATCCGGCTATATCATTTCCATCGACATAGATGGCATCAGTCTGGATTCTGGTGTTGGATCTGTATACTTCGCCTTCGTGCAGGACTAAGGCATCACCATTGGCGCAGATGAAACAGTTGTCTTTTGGAATACCTGTTTCAATAGCGGAATCAGCGTGCAGTTTCAGCATCTTGTATTCACCATGCATAGGCATGAAATATTTAGGTTTGATCAGCTGCAGCATCAGTTTCTGTTCTTCCTTGGATGCGTGTCCGGTTGTATGCAAAGAAGAAAGAGTAGTGTTTGCGAGCACCCTTGCGCCATTACGCATCAGCTGATTGACGATGCCGCCGATATTCAGGGCATTACCAGGAATGGCACTTGATGAAAATACTACGGTATCTCCAGGTATGATTTTGACATAGCGGTGTGATCCACCGGCAATTCTTGATAAAGCGGCCAAGGCTTCACCTTGCGAACCGGTACATACAATACAGAGTTTTTCAGGCGGATACGAGTTTACCGTTTCTGGTGCGATGAATGTATCTTCTGGCACATCGATAGTCTTCATCTGTAAGCCTATTTCAACGACATTTTCCATGGAACGGCCAAAGACGACGACTTTTCTTCCGCATTCCTTAGCGGTCTTTATGATCTGGGCAAGACGGTTGACATTACTTGCGAAGGTCGAAATAATGATACGTCCACTTGTTTTCTTCATGATATCGTTGATGGCGTAGGCTACCTGTTTTTCGGAGATGGAGAAACCGTCAACTTCAGCGTTGGTGGAATCAGACATCAGAAGGGTTACGCCGGCAGCCCCGATATAGGCCATCTTCTGATAGTCAGAGTTCTGTCCGACAGGGGTTAAATCAAATTTGAAGTCTCCTGTTTCAACAATTCTGCCGTTAGGAGTATTGATCAGTACACCTAAGGAATCAGGGATTGAATGAACAGTATTAAAGAAACCGATACGGAAATGTTCGGTAGTTATTGATGAATCTTCATTTATTTCAATGACGCTTGTAGAAGCGAGTCTTCTTCTTTCCTGAAGTTTCTTTTCGATCAGAGCCTTGGCAAATCTTGGGGCATAGATCTTTTTGATAGGACATGACAAAAGAAGGAAAGGAATACCACCGATATGATCTTCATGACCATGAGTGATAATTAAAGCCTTTATCTTGTCTCTGTTTTTGATGAGATGTGTATAGTCAGGGATGACATAGTCTACTCCCAATAGTTCATCATCAGGAAATTTAACACCGGCATCGATGATAATGATTTCATCGTCGTGTTCAAAACAGTACATATTCTTGCCGACTTCACCTAGACCTCCTAAAGCGTATACCAGAGTATCCTTCTTAGGGTCATAGTTCATGCCGTTATAAGAATGCGCACTGTTACTGTTACGATTGTTTGAATAAACCGAATCGCTCATTAAACCTCCATATGAATTATGTGTAATTAATTCGTTTAAGTTATTCTAAAACAAAAAGAAAAATTATTCAATGACTGTTGAATTGTCAGGCTTATAGAAAGGATCTTCTGTATTTATATAATCGTAGAAGAGAATACCTTTGAAATGATCAAGTTCGTGCTGAAGGACTATCGCAAGATAGCCTTTAGCCTGTATCTCAATATTTTTTTCCTGTAAGAGATCATAGGCCTTTATTTTGATTCTGGCACTGCGGTAGATATAGCCTTCATGTTCATCAGCGACAGAAAGGCATCCTTCACCGGTACCTAAAGCTGATTTTTCTATTGAATTGGAAACGATCTTAGGGTTTACCAGGGCATATTCATATGTTTTATTGCCTTCTTCATCCTTGAGGATAACGGCAGTCATCTTTTTAGGGATACCGATCTGAATGGCACTGATACCTACGGCAGGTCTCAGGTTTTCTTTTTCAGCTATCTCTTCATTGGTTGAATCATCGACATATTTCAGCATTGCCCTTAAGGTTTTTTCATCTTCTTCACTAAGGGGTAAAGAAACATCTTCTGATTTTGTTCTGATCAGAGGATTGTCATCTTTGATTATTGTATCGTTATTGATTACCATAATTTAATAATATCACTTTGGAGTTATAATTAGGATATGTCTACTAGAAAAGTAAATCATTATGACAGAAGAATAACAGCCGGTGTTGTGCTGCTGGTAGTCTTTGGGTCATTTATGATAGCTTCAGCGGAAATGGGTAATGCCGTAGGTGATACAGGTTATCTTACTTCCGTTATCATCAAACAGGCAATATTTGCGGTTCTGGGTCTTGTCGGTTATTTTCTGGCGTGTCGCATACCTTTAAACAGGATGCGCCTTTCTCTTTATAATATGGCCTATACAATTCTGCTGATTACGTTGCTGGCGTGCCGATTATTTGGAGCGACCAATGGTGCCTATGCCTGGATTCCTATCGGTTCACTCATGTCCATTCAGCCTTCCGAATTCGCGAAAGCCTTTATGATGGTCTATGCCGCTAGACTCTTATCCAGAGATCAGAAAGAAAAGAATCTTTCTAATTTCATAAGATTCGGCGTATGTACGCTTATTTATGTAGGCGTAATTCTGGTATGGCAGAAAGACCTTGGTTCAGCGATGGTACTGTTTGTCATGTGTTACTGTATGATGCTGATACCTTCATATAAAGAGATTAAGAAATACCAGTCATATATGCTGGTAATCATACTTGGAGTACTGGTGATTATTCCACTGATTCTTTCTCCGTTCTTTACGGATTTTCTGAAGAATTTTTCTTCCAACTACATGGTAGGACGATTCCTGGCAGCAGCCGATCCGTTCTTATACAGATATGACAACGGTTATCATCTTGTGATGTCTCTGGTATCTTTTGCCAATGGCGGTCTGTTCGGTTTGGGTTATACCAAGTCCATTCATAAGTATATGAACTTCCCTAACCCTTCTAATGACTTCATTCTTCCGGTTATCGTGGAAGAACTGGGCATTGTCGGATTTTTAGTTATTATAATCGGTTACGCCCTGATTCTTTATCCGATGATATCTTTCTCTTTGAAGACGGAAAAGATTTCCGGTAAGATCGTCGCTATCGGTTCGGTATGTTACTTCCTGTGTCACTTTATCTTTAATGTTGGTGGGGTATCAGGCTTTATTCCTTTGACCGGTGTACCTTTACTGATTGTAAGTTCGGGTGGTTCTTCGCTGATTGCCTGTCTGGCATCCGTGGGTATGGTTCAGAACGAAATGGCAGCCGATATGGCTATAGAAGAAGATGAGAGTAATAGCTGGTAAATACAAAAGAACACCTTTGAATACTCTTGAGGGGGAAGATGTCACAAGACCTACAAGGGATATGGTAAAGGAAGCTCTTTTTTCTACCATAACGGTATACAGTGATACGAAGTTTCTTGATCTTTTTGCGGGGAGCGGAGCTATCGGAATAGAAGCTTTATCTAGAGGCGCAGAGGATGCCGTATTCAATGATATAAATAAGGATGCCGTAAAAATAATAGAAGGTAATCTTTCAAAGCTTAATGAAAACAGAATGGTTCTTAATCTTCCATATGAAGAATGCATAAAAAGATTAAAAGGATACAGATTTGACTATATCTATATCGATCCTCCATATATCTTTAATGAACATGAAAAACTGTTTTCTTTAATTGAAGAATATGATCTTTTGAATGATGATGGTATAGCGATAGCTGAAGTAAACAAAAGCACCGTTCTTAATGAAGAATATAATAAAGTAAAATTATATAAAGAGAAAAAATACGGAATCAATAAACTTTATTACTATAAAAAAGGAGACTTACATGATTAAAGCGATTTATCCCGGTACATTTGATCCTATAACAAAAGGACATCTGGATATCATTTTAAGAGCTTCAAAGATTTATGATCATCTGGTTATTGCGATTATGAACAATAAGACCAAAAACTGTACCTTTACGAATGCCGA
Source organism: Erysipelotrichaceae bacterium (assembly GCA_030523555.1). Taxonomy (GTDB): domain Bacteria; phylum Bacillota_I; class Bacilli_A; order Erysipelotrichales; family Erysipelotrichaceae; genus Colivicinus. The sequence continues at coordinate 19,516 of JAUNIH010000010.1, read as the reverse complement.
AAGAAAAGCGATGATTGAAAAATGTGTCAGTGGCCTTGATAATGTGGAAGTTATCTTTGATGAAGGACTGACCGTAGAACTCGCAAGAAAACTTGACTGTAAAATCATAATCCGTGGAATCAGAGCTATTTCCGATTATGAATCAGAACTGGCTTTAGCTACCAACAATATGATTCTAAATGATGAAGTGGAAACAGTACTGATGGTTGCCAAACCTGAACTTTCATTCCTTTCTTCATCAATGGCGAAAGAAGTAGCTTCCTTTGATGGAGATATCAGCCCCTATATTCCTGATGCCATAATGGAAGAAGTATCCGCAAAACTTTATAAATAAGATGATTAAGGCAATATTATGGGATGTTGACGGAACACTTCTTGATTTCCTGGCTCAGGAAGAAGCAGCAATCAGAAACTGTTTTAAGCAGATGAATCTTGGTGAATGTGATGATGAAATGCTGAAAGACTATTCATACATCAATTCAACCTACTGGCCAAGAATGGAAAGAGGTGAACTTACCAAGAAGGAAGTACTGGTTAACCGTTTTGTAGAATTCTTTGGAAAATACGGTATTGATACATCTCTGGCAGAAAAGTTCAACAGTTTATATCAGACTAAGCTTGGAGAAACCATCAGATTTATGCCTAATGGGCTGGAGGTCGTAAGAAATCTTAAGGGTAAGCTTATACAGTGTGCTGCAACCAATGGTACAAAGATGGCTGCCAGAAGAAAACTCTCATTATCTACGCTTGATCAGTATTTTGAATATATCTTTATTTCAGAAGAAGTGGGATATGAAAAACCGAGGATTGAATATTATGATGTCATACTGGATACTTTAAAAGGTATTGATAAAAGCGAGATTCTGATGATAGGTGATTCTTTAACCAGTGATATGCAGGGTGGAAACAATGCGGGTGTGAAAACATGTTTCTATAATCCGTCCGGTAAGAAATATGAAACGGATTTAAGAATCGATTATGAGATAAACAATCTCAATGAAGTACTTGATGTACTGATAGTTGAGTTATAAGACAGGAAACTGTCTTTTTATTTAGCACCTGTTTAGCACTCTAATTGTTATTTTATTAGCACTAAAATATTGACAGTGCTAAAGACCTGATGTATCATTAGCAATGGTAAAGAAAGAGTGCTAAAGGAGGTGAAGGCATGGCATTGACACAGAGAATGGTTGAAATTCTTAAAGCGATTGTCGATGAATTTGTGGCTACAGCTGAACCGGTAGGTTCCAAGACGCTTGTTGATAAATATGATCTTCCTTATTCGAGTGCGACTATCAGAAATGATATGGCGACACTTGAGTCTATGGGATATCTTGAAAAGCCGCACACATCTGCCGGAAGGATACCATCCAATAAGGGATATCAGTACTATTGTGAACATCTTTTAAGAAAAGATATGGATGAAGAAGTCAAATATGCCTTATCAAGTATCTTTGATCGAAAGTCTTCAAATCTTGAAGATGCGATAAAAGAATCATGCAGAGTTGTATCGGAAATGACAAAGCTGGCTTCAGGAATGCTGGGACCGGATGCGAAGATGCAGAAGCTTGAACATATCAAGATGTTCCAGATTGATCCCAAGACAGCCGTATGTGTCTTTATCTCAGATACAGGATATACCGAAAACAGAACCTTCAATTTCCAGGAACAGGTATCCATGGAAGATATTGAAACCTGTACGGATATACTGAATGAAAGATTAAGAGGCACACCGATATATGAACTGCCTGATAAGCTGGAATCGATTAAACCGTTGTTAAATCAGTCAGTACAGAGATTTGAAATGCTGTATAACGCCTTTGCCGGAGCTTTCATCAAGTTTGCGACAGAGACACTGTACTTTGATGGAACGAGTAATATGATGTATCAGCCTGAATATGCGGATATTGAAAAACTGAAGGAACTCACAAGATTCTTCGATGATTCAAAACTCTTCAGAAGTCTCGTTGATTATAAGACAAACAATGAAAATGATGTTGTAGCTATTACTCCTAGAGGTACCGAACTTGTCTGGAAGGATGACCTGGCAATTGTCACCAGTGAAATAAGGATTTCGGATAATCCGGATGAAAATGCCAGACTGATGGTTGTAGGACCTAGAAGAATGGAATACAACAGAGTAGTAAATCTTTTGGACTTTATCTCTAAAGAAATAGAAGATATGTTCAATTAGAAAGGAAGATATGGAAAAAGAAAAAGAAACAGTAACTGAAGAAGAAGTTTCTGAAGTAAGTGAAAACGAAGAAAAAGCTGTTGAAGATACTGCTGAAGAAGTAATTCAGGAGGATATGGAGACAGAGGAAGAAATCGTTGAAGATATAAATGAAGAATCAGAGACAGATCTTCTTAAAAAAGAAATAGAAAAGCTTAAGAATGATTACGCAAGAGCCTATGCTGATACGGAAAACATGAAGAAAAGGCTTATGAATGAAGCGGAACAGACTAAAAAGTATCGTATTCAGTCATTTGCCAAAGAGATTGTTCCAGTACTGGATAATCTTGAAAGAGCCTTAAAGGTTGAGGCAAATGAGAGTAATCAGTCATTACTCAAGGGCGTAGAAATGGTTTACAACCAGCTGATCAACGCTTTGAAACAGGAAGGTGTCGAAGAGATTGACTGCCTGAATAAACCGTTTGATGCGAATTTCCATCAGGCGATTATGATGGAGAAAGTTGAAGGAACTGATGCGGGAATCGTTATTGAGGTACTGCAGAAGGGATATATGTTAAAGGACAGAATATTAAGACCGGCTATGGTAAAGGTCAGTGAATAAAGGAAGGAAGGTATAAATATGAGCAAAATTATAGGTATTGATTTAGGTACAACAAACAGCTGTGTAGCTGTAATGGAAGGTAAGGACGTTAAGGTTATTACCAATCCTGAAGGAAACAGAACTACTCCTTCAGTTGTAGCATTTAAGGATGGAGAAATAATTGTCGGTGATGCGGCAAAAAGACAGGTTGTAACCAATAAGGAATCTGTTTCTTCTATCAAGAGAAAAATGGGTACTACTGAAAAGGTACATGTGAACAACAGAGATTATACTCCTCAGGAAATCTCAGCGATGATCTTACAGTATATGAAGAAGTACGCTGAAGATTATCTTGGTGAAAAGGTTGATAAGGCCGTTATTACGGTTCCTGCATATTTCAATGATGCTCAGCGTCAGGCAACCAAGGATGCCGGTAAGATTGCGGGCTTGGAAGTAGAAAGAATCATCAACGAACCTACAGCTGCAGCTTTGGCTTATGGTATTGACAAGACAGACAAGGAACAGAAGGTTATGGTCTTTGACTGTGGTGGTGGTACACACGATGTATCTATCCTTGATCTGGCTGATGGTACATTTGAAGTACTGGCTACTGCCGGTAATAACCATCTTGGTGGTGATGATATCGATAACACTATTGTGGATATGCTGGTAGAAGATTTCAAGAAGGAACATCACGGTATTGATTTAAGAAATGACCGTATGGCTTTACAGAGATTAAAGGAAGCAGCTGAAAAGGCTAAAAAAGACTTAAGCTCAATGGTACAGTCTCATATCTCATTACCATTCATCTCCGCTGATGAAACAGGTCCTTTACATCTTGAAACAGACTTATCAAGAGCGAAGTTTGAAAATATGATCAGAGACTTCATTGAAAAGACTCTGGTACCTGTAAGACAGGCTTTAAAGGACGCTGATCTTACAGCTAACGATATTGATCAGGTCTTACTGGTTGGTGGTTCAACAAGAATTCCTGCCATTCAGGAAGCAGTTAAAAAAGAACTTGGCAAGGAACCTAACCATTCCGTTAACCCTGATGAAGTTGTTGCCATGGGTGCTGCAATTCAGGGTGGTGTCATTACCGGTGATGTAAAGGATGTTTTACTGCTCGATGTTACACCATTATCTTTAGGTATTGAAACTTTAGGTGGTGTAATGACTGTCTTAATCCCAAGAAATACAACAATCCCTACATCAAAGTCACAGATCTTCTCAACTGCTGCGGATAATCAGCCTGCCGTTGATATCCATGTTTTACAGGGTGAAAGACCTATGGCTAATGACAATAAGACCTTAGGTAACTTCCAGCTGACAGGTATCGCACCTGCAAGACGTGGTATCCCTCAGATTGAAGTAAAATTTGATATCGACGTTAACGGTATTGTACATGTAAGTGCGACCGATAAGGCTACCAATAAATCTCAGGATATTACCATTTCCAACTCTTCAGGTTTAAGTGATGAAGAAATCGACAGAATGGTAAGAGACGCTGAAGAAAACAAGGCAGCTGATGACAAGAAGAAGGAAGAAATCGAACTGAAGAATAAGGCTGAAGGTTTCATTGCTCAGATTGATCAGCAGCTTGAAGCTGAAAATCCAAATGTGACTGAAGATCAGAAAGCTCAGGTTAAGGCTTTAAGAGATGAATTACAGTCTGCAGTTGATTCAAATGACTATGACAGATTAAGAACTAAACTTGATGAACTTGAAAAGGCAGCCCAGGCTATGTCTGAAGCTATGTATCAGCAGGCTGCACAGAATCAGGGAGCTTATACTGATAACGGCGCAAATAACGGTTCTGCCAATGATGATGTGGTAGACGCTGATTTCAAGACCAAGAACTAATTAAAGAAAGGGTGGTAGAATGGCTGACAAGCGTGATTACTATGAGGTCCTTGGGGTCTCAAAAAGCGCCAGTGATGATGAAATAAAAAAAGCTTATCGTAAGTTGGCTAAAAAATATCATCCTGACGTAAACAAAGAAGCAGATGCCGAAGCCAAATTCAAGGAAGTAAACGAAGCCTACGAAGTATTATCCGATAAACAGAAACGTGCGACATATGACCAGTTCGGTCATGCGGGCATGGATGGGGCAGGATTCGGCGGTGGATACTCCAACTTCGGCGGTATGAATATGGATGATCTTGGTGATATCTTCTCAAGCTTCATGGGTGGCGGTTTCGGAGGCTTTGACTTTGGGGGAGGTACTCGAAGTTCAAGACGAAGCGGTCCGATGAAAGGTGATAACCGCTACATGTCTATGGAAATTGATTTCCTGGATGCGGTCCATGGGGTTGATAAGATCGTCAATATATCTTATGACAAGAAATGTGAACACTGTGACGGCAGCGGTGCCGAATCGCAGTCCGATATCGAAACCTGTCCAACCTGTAACGGTAATGGCCGTGTCATCAGACAGACCCGTACCGCATTTGGGATGATGCAGCAGCAGACTGTATGTCCTGACTGTCGAGGAACAGGTAAACATATCAGAAGAAAGTGTTCTCACTGTAATGGTGAAGGCTATAACACGGTCAAGGAACAGATTGAAGTATCAATCCCTGCCGGTATAGCTTCAGGTCAGCAGGTAAGAGTACAGGGTTACGGTGAAAGAGGAAGCAATGGCGGTCCAAACGGTGATCTCTACATCGAAATAAGAGTAAGATCCCATAAGCACTTTGTAAGAGACGGCAACAACATCTATATCAGTGTACCTATCTCATCAGTTGATGCGACTTTAGGTACAAAGATTGATGTTCCAACTGTCAACGGTGATATTGAACTGACTATTCCTGCAGGAACCCAACCTAATCAGCAGCTTAGAATCAAAGGCTACGGTGTAAAGGATTTAAGAAGCGGAGCCGTTGGTGATCAGTATGTTGAAGTAAAGATTGAAATTCCGAAAAAACTAAGCCGTGAAGAAAGAGAAATGTATGAAAAACTCGCTTCAAGGGACAAGAAAGAATCAGTCTTTGAAAAATTTAAAAAGAATTTTAAGTAGCGTAGTCTACTTAAAATTTTACAGATGATTTAGCACTCATAATATAAAAGTGCTAAAGGAGGTATATCATGAATCCTGAATTAATGACGGAAAAACTGCAGGAAATACTGATGAAGGCTTTACAGATATGCAAGGACAATTCCAACAGTGAACTTGCCAGTGAACATATCCTGAAAGTCTTTCTCGATAATGAAGATATAGAAGAACTGTTAAGTGAATATAAATGTAATCTTAATCAGTTAAAAGATATCGTTGAAAGATATCTCAATAAATTGAGTGTATCAAGTGGCTCAGAACCAAGTGTCAACAGATATCTTTATGAGGCTTATAACGAAGCCCTGAAGACATCAAAAGAGCGTGGTGATTCATATGTGTCAATGTTTGATATGTTTATTGCGACACTGTTCAATAAATCACTGGTATCGGAAGAACTTAGAAAACACTGTCCTTTTGAAAAGAAGGAACTTATTGAAAAATATGCGAAAGAAAGAGGTGATAGTATGATTCAGAATAAAGAAGATGAAAACAACCTTAATCCTTTAAAGAATTACGGAAGAAATCTCGTAGAAGATGTAAGAAACGGAAAGATTGATCCTGTAATCGGCAGAGATGATGAAATACGTAGAGTCATCGAAATTTTGTCCCGAAAAACCAAGAACAATCCTGTCCTTATAGGTGAACCGGGTGTTGGTAAGACCGCAATAGTTGAAGGTCTCGCCTGGCGTATTTTCAATAATGATGTACCTCTGGGTTTAAAAGAAAAGGATCTTATTGAACTTGATATGGGTTCTCTGATTGCCGGTGCCAAATATCGTGGTGAGTTTGAAGAAAGACTCAAAGCTGTTTTAAAGGAAGTTGAAAAGGCAGATGGAAGAATTATTCTTTTTATCGATGAAATCCATAATCTTGTAGGTGCGGGTAAGAGCGATGGAGCGATGGATGCCGCAAATATGTTAAAGCCGATGCTGGCAAGGGGCGAACTTAAATGTATCGGTGCTACGACTTTTGATGAATACCGTCAGTATATTGAAAAGGATGCGGCCCTTGAAAGAAGATTCCAGAAGGTTACTGTTGATGAACCTACCCTGGAAGATACAATCTCTATTTTAAGAGGACTTAAGGATCGCTTTGAAGCACATCACGGTGTCATCATCAAGGATGAAGCCATCATTGCCGCAGCGACCTTATCGAGCCGCTATATCAGTGACAGATTCCTTCCTGATAAGGCGATAGATCTTATTGATGAAGCCTGTGCTTCTACCCGTGTGGAAATGGACTCCAAACCGGTAGAACTCGATGAGATATCTAGAAAGATTGATACGCTCGAAATCGAAAAGATCTCTTTAAAGAAAGAAAAGGATGATGAAAAAGCCTTAAAGAGACTCGAAGAACTCGAAAAAGAACTTAGCGAACTAAAAGAAAAGAAAGTTGTTTTAGATAACAGATGGAACGCCGAGAAAAAGAGTCTCGAAAGAAGTAAGGAAGTAAAGGAAGAACTTGAAAAGGCGAAACTCGAGCTGTCCGATGCACAGAATCGACTCGACTATAATACAGCTTCCAAACTGCAGTATGAGACAATCCCAAATCTGGAAAAGGAACTGAAGGAATTTAATCGCGAAGAAGAAGGGAAGATGCTGTCGGAGGTAGTAAATGAACAGTCTATTGCCAAGGTTGTATCAAAGTGGACACATATTGATATATCCAAACTGATGTCTTCGGAAAGAGAAAAACTTCTGAAACTTAAGGATACTTTATCTTTAAGAGTAGTAGGTCAGGATAAGGCACTTGATCTTGTATCAGATGCGATATTAAGATCAAAAGCTCAGGTATCTGACTTAAATAGACCAATAGGTTCCTTCCTGTTCTTGGGTCCAACCGGTGTCGGTAAGACAGAAGTTGCCAAGGCTTTGGCTGAACAGTTATTTGATGATGAATCAAAGATTGTCAGAATTGATATGTCTGAATATATGGAGAAGTTCTCTGTTTCAAGACTCATCGGTGCTCCTCCAGGATATGTAGGATATGAAGAGGGTGGACAGCTTACAGAAGCAGTAAGAAGAAAACCTTATTCAATCGTACTGCTGGATGAAATTGAAAAGGCTCATTCTGATGTCTTCAATATTCTTTTACAGATTCTTGATGATGGAAGAATTACTGATTCCAAAGGTGTAACGGTTGATTTTAAAAACACTATTATCATCATGACTTCAAATCTTGGCAGCGAGTTTGCGTTTGAAGAAGATGAAGAAAAGAAAGAAAAGGCATACGAAAGTATCGTCAAGGCATCCTTCAAACCGGAATTTATCAACCGTATTGATGAAATTATTGTCTTTAATCCACTGGATAAAGAAATGATCAAAAAGGTTGCGGATAAGTTCCTCAATATCTTAAAGAAGAGATTAAGGGAATCCGATATTGAACTAACGGTATCGGATAAGGCCATGGACAGAATATGTGAACTGGGCTTTGATCCTAACTATGGAGCCCGTCCGATGAAAAGACATATTCAAAGGGCGATAGAGTCATTAGTCGCCAGATTTATTCTCGAAAACTATGACTGCAAGAATATTCTTGTCGATCTTGATGAAAACGGAAATTATACCGTTAAAAGAATGTAATAATTTATGGACATCGTAAAGATGTCCATTTTTATGAAAAAAAGATAAAAAAGTACTTTACTTCTTTAGCGTACTAAAGTAGAATATAAACATACTTGATTAGGAGGATTTAATCATGAAATAATTATTTACTTTAGTATTGATAACTTTATTGGCTCTAAGTTTAGGAGCATGCTCATCTTCTTCTGCTGATACTTCTTCTGATTCATCAGCTGATGTACCTGCTGCTGATTCAGATCTGGCATATGTACAGGGTAAGGGTAATATCGTTGTCGGTGTAACAGACTTTGAACCGATGGACTATATCGTTAATGGTGAGTGGACCGGTTTTGATGCGGAACTCGCATTAAAAGTTGGTGAAGTTCTTGGTGTAGATGTTGTGTTCCAGGAAATTTCGTGGGATATGAAAGAAACTGAACTTTCAGGTAAGACAATTGATGTTATATGGAATGGCTTAACCTGGACTGAGGATAGGGCAGCCAATATGGCTATGACTGATTATTATATGCTCAATAAACAGGTAGCGGTAATCAGAAAAGATGATGCGGATAAATTTGTTTCTATCGATGATCTGGCTGGCGCTACTGTAGCTGCAGAAGCCGGTTCGGCTGGTGAAGAATTCATTCAGGCAAATCTTACAGACTCTACATATATTGAATCTGAATCACAGAAATATGCACTGATGGAACTCTTATCCGGAAATGTCGATGTGACAATACTTGACTATACGATGGGTTATTATCTGGTGAATGCTGAGGGTTCTGATTTTGGATCATTAATGGTAGCGGAAAATCTGATCAGTGCAGATGAAGAATACTACGCTATTGCCTGCCGTCAGGGTTCTGATCTTGCGACTGCGATCAATGACTGTCTCAAACAGTTGAAGGCTGATGGAACAGTTAAGGAGATTGCCTCAAAATACGGTTTAGAAGGTTCTATCGTTGACTAGTTTTCTTGAAGTATCTTTGGCCCTGTTTGATGGCTTCAAAACTTCCTTAAGTCTTTTTGTCCTGACACTGCTGTTTGCGATTCCTCTTGGTTTACTTATATGTTTTGGCGAAAGATCGAAGTTTAAGCCGTTGGCTGATCTTATCAGAGTCTTTATCTGGATCATCAGGGGTACTCCTTTGATGTTACAGATACTGGTGGTTTTCTATGTGCCCGGTATATTATTTGACAGACCCATCTTTGCGAATAACCGCTTTCTGGCAGCTTTAATCACCTTTGTGATTAATTATGCGTGTTATTTTGCGGAGATCTACCGTGGCGGCATTGAATCCATCCCTCAGGGACAGTATGAAGCCGGACAGGTTCTCGGTTTGACTAATAACCAGATCTTTTTCAAGATTATTCTCCTTCAGGTTATTAAACGAATCGTTCCGTCCATGGCTAATGAAATCATCACCCTGGTTAAAGATACTTCTTTGGTCAGAGTTATTACGGTAGTAGAAATTATCAAGGTAGCTGAAAGATATACAGCCAAAGGTCTTATATGGCCTTTGTTCTATACAGGTGTCTATTATCTGGCTTTCTGTGGTCTGTTGACCATCTTCTTCTTATACGTAGAAAAGAAACTTAATTATTACAGGGGTTGATACATGGCATATCTTGAAGTAAGAAATCTGAAGAAAAAGTTCAGTAATGATCTGGAAGCATTGAAGGGTATATCATTTGATGTTGATAAAAATGAGATTATGGCGGTAATCGGACCTTCGGGTTCAGGCAAGACTACAATGTTAAGATGTCTTAATTTCCTGGAAACTGCTGATGAAGGTTCAATTACTATAAATAATGAAACGATATATGATGGAAAAACATTAAGTGAAAATGAAATAAGAAAAAACAGACTTCATTTTGGACTGGTATTTCAGTCTTTCAATCTTTTTCCGCAGTATAACGCTGTTGAAAATATAAGTCTTTCCATGGATCTCAAAAATCCTGATAAAAAGAAAGAAAACAGAGAAAAAACTTTATATCTTCTAAGTGAAGTGGGCTTATCGGACAAGAAGGACAGTTATCCCTTTGAGTTATCCGGTGGCCAGCAGCAAAGACTCGCCATCGCAAGGGCATTGGCTCTTGATCCTGATATCCTGTGCTTTGATGAACCCACTTCCGCCTTGGACCCTGCACTGGTTGGAAGTGTTGTAAAACTGATTAAAAACCTTAAGGAAAGTGGAAGAACCATTCTCATCGTTACTCACGATATGTCATTCGCAAAAAGAACGGCAGACCGTATTCTTTATATGAGTGAAGGTGAACTTGTAGAAATAAATACGGCTGAAGAGTTCTTCAATAATCCACAAAATGAAAAAACAAAGGAATTTCTTAAAGAACTTGAATTATAATTAGTTTATGAACGCAAAAGACAACAGGGAAATGATCAAAGATCTCTATCAGATTCTGGTATCTCTTGAGAATGAAAAGGATGCGAAAAATCTTCTGGATGATCTCTGCACAAATAAAGAAGTTGAACAGATGGCTCAGAGAATAAGAGCTGCCCGTTTACTGATGGAAGGAAAGACCTATAATCAGGTAATTGAAGAAACGGAAATTTCTTCAGCTACCTTATCGAGAGTTTCCCGTTGCGTCAAATACGGTAAAGGCTATAATAAAATGCTGAAATAAATGGTATGCCATAAGATGGCATACTTTTTAGGTTGTAGCGATAAAGAGGTAATGAATAATATGAAAATCGGTATCTGGTATCTTGAATCAACAAATGCACAAGGGGAAAGTATCAACAGGGAAAATTATCAGCTGATAGAAAAACTCGCAGATCTTTCCGGTGCGAAACTGGAAATTGTGGAAGTGGATAAACTGCACGAATATGATCTGACGATGATTTTTGTCGGAGGAGGCGGTGTTGAAGGAAGATTTCTGAAGATTGCCGATAAACTTCCTCAACCGGTATTTCTTCTTACTTCCGGTGCCAATAATTCTCTGGCGGCTTCTATGGAAATTCTTTCCTATATGCGCCAGAATGATATCCCAGGAGAAATCATACATGGTTCTGAAACCTATATGGCTGAAAGAATAAAAAGTCTATATAAAGTATTCAAGGCAAAAAAACGTCTGAACAGTTTCCGTCTTGGAAGAGTCGGTGTTCCTTCAGACTGGCTTATTTCTTCCGATGTCGATGCGGATCTTTCAAAGGAAATTAACGGCATTGAAATAATTGATATAAAGATGGAAGAATTCTTCAATGAGATAAAAAGAAAAGAATATGAAGATAACAGTTTTACTCTTGAGTTCAAAAAGAATCCTTTTGATGAAAAAGAAAAAGAACTGGCTTTAGAAATCTATGGAGCTTTAAAAAGAATAGTTGATAAATACCAGCTTGATGGGGTTACAGTAAGATGTTTTGATCTTCTTAAACCAGTAAAAAGTACAGGATGTGTGGCACTTGCCATACTTAATGCGGAAGGTATCTATGCAGCGTGTGAGGGTGATGTTCCGGCTCTGATATCAATGGCTGTACTTGGCGAACTGACGGGTGAGCCTTGTTTCCAGGCAAATCCTTCAAAGATTCTGACAGACACAAATGAAATTATCTTTGCCCACTGCACCTTACCGGTGAATATGTATGATTCTGTTGAACTGATGACTCATTATGAATCAGGACTTGGTGTTTCTTTCAGAGGACATATCAGGGAAGGAGAAGTTACTGTCTTCAAGACTGACGGCCTTGCCCAGAGAGACTTTGTTTCAGGAGGAATTCTTGAAGAAAACCTTAATCAGTACAATCTTTGCCGCACGCAGATAAAACTGAAAATGGAAGAAAGTGTTGAATATTTTCTTAAGGAATCAATCGGCAATCACCATATAATCATAAAAGGTGATTATGTTGATTTGATTAATGAATTCTACAGGTGGTTTTAAATATGATATATCCTGAATTTTTAAAAGAGAATGATATTATAGGTATCTGTGCACCTAGTGCCGGTGTAGGAAGAAAACTTGATGATTATAAAGAAGCGATAGAAGTAATTAAAGATAATGGCTATCGCATTTTAGAGACAGCTTCAGTAAGAGTCGATTCTTCAAGAAGTACGACAGGTAAGAAAAGGGCTAAAGAGTTTGAAGAACTGCTGACTGATGAAAAAGTTAAAATGATCTTTTTTGCGGTAGGTGGCGATTATATGCTGGAGATGATGCCTTATGTCGACTTTGAAAAGATCAGAGAAAATCCCAAACTGATGTGCGGGATGTCTGATCCGACAAATCTTCTTTTTACGACAACCATCAACTGTGATATGGCGACAATGTACGGTTTCAATGCCGGAAGTTTTATTAAGAATACACCTGATGATCAGAAAGTATGTCTTGAATATATAAAAGGTAATCTTATAAAACAGAAATCATATAAAAAATATATTACATGTGAAGAACATTTCTCCGGACAGACAGAGAAAACCCATGATGTAAAATGGATTTCAAAAAAAGATCTTCACCTTAAGGGAAGATGTATCGGAGGATGCCTGGAATCAATTGATAAACTGATGTCAACGGATATGGATAAGGTAAAAGAATATGTTGAAAGATATAAGGATGATGGTATCATCTGGTACTTTGATGTCTTCTCCTATAATTCATATCAGTTTTATCTGACACTGCTGCAGATGAAGATGGCGGGATACTTTAAATACTGCAAAGGGGTACTATTCGGCAGAATGGCTTTCCCGCATGTCGAAGATGAATCGATGAATTATGAACAGGCAGTAAATAAGGTTCTGGGTAAAATACCTTATATCATGGAAATGGATATCGGTCATACCATTCCCGGTATGACAATGATCAACGGTGCCATTATCGATGTCACCTGTAAGGATGGTAAGGGAAGTATCAGATTTGAGTTAAAGTAAAAGAGTTCTAAGAACTCTTTTTTTTAGATATTTTCATCATCCGGGAAGACAAGTCCGATACATTCTCTCGCCTTGGTTAAGACATCCATAACGATGAGTGAATGTTCCATCATATGATCATTTGCCTTATAGTCTTTATTATTGAATACTTCAATGAATTTCAGGAATTCATGTTTCATACGATGACTTGTACCGGTGAAATCATAGTGTACAGGTTCTTTCTTATTCAGCTGATGTTCAAAGTGCGTCAGGGTGAATAATGGGGAAGATGTATAGATACATCCTTCATTACCCTGTATGCAGTTAAGAAGCGGAGAACCGCAGTCTTTGGCGGCAATAGATGTCACCTGAAAATTATCATATGAAAGAGTAAGGATACCGGAAGTATCGATATTGTGTTCCATATTGGCAATGTATTCGACTTTGTTTGGGGCGCCATAGAGTTCGGTAATAAAGTGAACATTATAGACGTTGAGATCCATTAAGGCGCCACCGGATTTCTTATAGTCGAAAGCAGGAAGTATTTCACCTCTTTTAAACGCATCGTATCTTGTAGAATACTGGGTATAGTTTAAAGAGACTATCTTTACATCTCCGATTGTCGGAAGCAGTTCCTGTATTTTTACAAAGTTCGGATTATAGATTGTAGAGATAGCTTCAAAGATCATCAGATGTTTTTCTTTAGCCATATCAACAAGCTTTTTGGCCTGTTCATAATTGGAGGTATAAGGTTTTTCCATGATGATGTGCTTGCCTGCTTCAAGAGCTTTTTTACCGAAAGTGTAGTGTAAGAAGTTATTTACACCCATATAGACGATTTCTGTTTCATCATTTTTCAGAAATTCATCATAATCGGTATAGATATACTTAAATCCGTGTTCCTTCTGCATCTCTTCCAGTTTTTCTTTTTCATTTGGTGTAGCACATATCGCAATCAGTTCCACATCGGTTTCATGAATAAACTGTAAGAGGGTGCTTACGATAAGTCCCGCACCGACAATACCTAATTTCATCTTCTTATCCTCTCGTTATCGTTCTTAAATCACGATAGAAATCTTCGATATTTTCTTTCTTTGTTGCCCATGAGCAGCAGAATCTGGTAATAGTATGGGTTTCATCATATTTGCCCCATACAGATACGACATATTTTTCCTGAATCTTTTCTAAAACACTGTTTTCAAGAATAGGGAAAATCTGGTTTGTAGGGGAATCAATATAGAGTGGAATATCAAAATGTCTAAAGACATTGGCAAGTGCCTGAGCCATGACATCGGCATTCTTGGCATTTTTGAAATATATATTGTCTTTAAATACGGCAAGGAACTGTACACCGGAAATCCATCCCTTTGCCAGCATTGAACAGTGCTGTTTGATGGAATAGCGGAAGTTTTCCTTAAGATCATCATTCAGGATGACTACGGCTTCAGATAAAAGTAAACCGTTCTTTGTTCCACCGATATAGAAGATATCAGTTAAAGCGGCTATATCTTTTAAGGTCAGATCATTACCGCTTGCCATTAAGGCTGCACCAAGTCTTGCACCATCAAGATAAAGATACAGATTGTATTTCTTACATACTTCAGAGATAGCCTCAAGTTCGGCTTTGGTATAGATAGTACCTACTTCTGTTGAATCAGAGATGAAGACCATCTTTGGTTTGACTGTATGTTCATCAGGATGAGTCAGGACGATTTCTTCTATTTCTTCAGGAAGAATCTTTCCATCCTTACCTTCTACCGCAATAATCTTATGTCCTGTAGCTTCTGGACCTCCAGTTTCATGGACATTGATATGCCCGCTTTTTACACATATTACTGCTTCATATGATTTAAGAAGACTTATAACTGTTACATTACATGGTGTGCCACCGGTGATAAAGTGAACAGCGGCATTTTCATTACCGACAAGATTCTTAATCATTTCGCCAGCCTTAATAGAATATTTATCCAGACCGTAGCCTGTATTCTGTTCATTATTTACCGCAACAAGCGCCTTTAAGACACTTTCACATGCGCCTTCAGAGTAATCATTTTCAAATGAAAACATGACCTTTTTCTCCTTCTTACCTTATCTTTTAATTATACATTGTGATGGTATGAGTATCTCTATAAATTATCTTTTCTTTTTCAAGTCTTCCTAAGAGTCTTGAAAGAGTTTCTCTTTCCATAAAAAGAGTCTTCGCAAGAGAACTGACGCTGTCATATTCTATCTTTCCATCTTTGGAATACATATAGAAAAGAAACCTTTCTTTCGCATTATCAAATGAGAGAAGTTTTATTCTTGAATTAAGCGATTTCGCAAACTCCGACTGAAACCTGAGATATTCTTTAAGGAACTCTTTATTCTCAGTAAGGATACTCAGAAGATTATCCTTTTCAATAAGATATATTTCTCCATCACTTTCCGCAATGATATCTCCCTTATAACGGGTATCATCAGAAAAAAGAAGATTGTTTCCAAACATTTCTCCATCACTCAGATTGTTGTAGATAAGCTCTTTTCCATCTGGAAGATATGAAGATATGATAATCTTTCCTTTGATGATTATCGAAAGATAATGACATTCTTCATCTTCATGAAAAAGGACATCTTTTTCTTTGAAATGTCTCAGGATGAGTTTTTCTTTCTGTTTTCTGTTTAATAAATCAGTAATCATAGTGTGACTGTAATCACATTCCTTTCTTAATTAATTATATATAATTTTGAATATCGAGGTATTTTAAATATGAAAAAATTACTGGTTTTATTAATGGTTCTGATGATGCTGAGTGGATGCAGCAACAGTGCTGATTCTACACCTGCAGCTATAGACTCTGAACCTGACATCAGCCATCTTACGATCGTTACACCTTTAGGTGCACCTGTTCTGGCGTTCTATGATCAGATAGAAAATGAAAACTACAGCCGTGTGGCAGCCAACGCGATACCTGCACTTTGGACAGGGGAAGAATCACCTGACATTCTCGTATGTGATCTTACAAGCGGCGTACAGGCTATAAGAAACGGTGCTGATTATAAGATTGGAGCGATTGTGACATTCGGTAATCTTTATATCGCATCTACCGGTAAGGATGATGACGGTGTTATCTCCAAGGGTGATAAGATCGTACTGTTTGGCAATGAAAATGCCATTCCAAGTAAAGTGTGGCACTACTTGTATAATGATGAATTTGATGAAGAACTATTCTATGAAAATTCTGCCAGTGAAGCTGCTGCCGCTTTAGCCAGTGGTAAAAACTCTGCCGGAGATGAGGTTGATTATGTCTTTTTAGCTCAGCCTGCGATGTTCGCATCTTTAAACAAAGCTAAAGAAAACGGTATGGAAGCGGATATCTATCTGGATGTGCAGAAGGAATATTATGAGCGTTCTGGTTATGAATTTGTTCAGGCAGCACTCTTTGTCAAGAATACCGTTACAGAAGATGAGATCAAAATCTTCTTACTTGAAAGAGAAATTATTATCAACGCGGGTATTGAAGATCCAACGATCATTTCTGAATCTTTAGGTGTATATAAAGGGGATGAAGCAGTTACCCAGTATGGTTTCAATCCTGATGTGATGATCAATGTCTTAAAGATGGAAAACGGTTTAGGCAATAATGCCGCAGGTTTAGGTTTTAAGAAGGCTATCACCATCAAGGATGAAATTGATGCGATGTTACAACTCTTCAATATTGAAAAGACTGATGAAACAATGTACAACCAGTAAAAAAATTAACTATCTTTTAGGAATCATATTATTCATAGGACTATGGCAGCTCATATCGCTAATTATTGATGAAAGGGTTATGCTGCTGCCTGGTCCTTTTGATACTTTAATAAACGCCATCTATCAGTTAGGTAAACCGTATACATTAGAGTGTATCGGGGCATCATTTATTAAACTTCTGATGGGCTATGGTATAGCCTTAATTATCGGTTTTGTCCTTGGAATAATATCCGGGAACAGTGAATTTGTCTATGATCTATTAAAACCTTTAATGACCTTTTTAAGAAGTGTACCGACAGCGAGTCTTGTCTATCTTTTTATAGTGCTGGCGGGTTTTAAAATGGCACCTTTATGTCTTGTAGTACTTATCAGTTTTCCGATTATCTATGATGCGATAGCTGTAGCTATAAAAAATGTCGATGAAAAACTGATAGAAGCTTCCAGACTTGATGGGGCAGATATCATTAAAGAGAATATATCAGTCAGACTTCCTTTATCATTCAGGTATTTTGTTAAACCTTTATTTTCAACATTTTCTCTGGCGTTTAAGACCGAGATTATGGCGGAAGTCCTGACCGGTTCAACCAATAAGGGTTTAGGTAATCTTATATCATCGAGCAGAGCCATAGATCCCACAAATATGGTACCGGTATTTGCGTATGCGCTCATTGCGGTAGTCTTGATGATGATCGTTGAATGCGTTTCAACAATTCTTCTTCATCAGATAGACAATAGACTTTGACACTCCCACACCTAAAAGAGCGGGATTCTTGCTTCTACCACCACTGCATTCCTAACAAGTTACCTTGTCGGCTTGTCTTACACGATGTCCACAAGCGTAGAGTCTTTCAACTCGGTTAAGGTATGCCCTACCTTACCTTTTATGGGAATCAGGCTGTTAACAGTTCTAATCCCTTGTTTAATATGTTGATACCTGCGTTTATATTTCTGTCATGAAGGATTCCGCAGTTGGGACAGGTCCATTTCCTGATATACAGATTCTTAACCAGCGGATATTTATAACCGCAACAGCTGCAGATCTGAGAGCTTGGATACATAGCAGGTATTCTGATTATGTCATTACCATACCATTGTGCTTTATATTCCAGCATATCAAAAAACTTTGACCAGGACACACTTGATATATGTTGTGCCAACTTATGATTTTTAACCATACCCTTTACATTTAAGTCTTCTATGCAGATTGTTTGGTTTTCACGCACTAACATAGTTGACTGTTTCTGTAAAAAGTCATTCCTTTGATTAGAAATCTTCTCATGGAGCTTTGCAACCACCATTCGCTGTTTCTGTACATTCGTACATTCATTAAGCGGTTTATCATATACAGGAATACGACCACCTTTTTTACCCTTTTTATAGCCTATGATATGTGATTCTATCATGCGGGAGAGCTTTCTCTGTTCACGCTTTAGTTTACGCATAGACTTTTCCAGATATTTAGGATTATCTACTACGTTACCTCTGGACTCGGTATAGAATTCTTTTATACCTACATCAATACCGATAGAGCCGCCATTATTGGGTCTTAACTCAGGTTCAAAATCAACATTGAGGACTACAAAATACTTGCCTGTAGGTGTTCTTTCAATTGTTACATTATTGATTTTGCCAACTCTCATTGATTGTTTGATTTTTACATATCCGAGTTTTGGCAGCTTAATACGATTTCCTGTAATACGGATATTATTGTCCTGATTAAGAGTCCTGTATGACTGATGACTGCTGTGTTTACTTTTGAACTGAGGGTGTGACGCTCTTTTCTCAAAGAAGTTGACAAAGCCTCTGTCAAGATCACGAAGAGACTGCTGTAACGCCATGGAGTCTACTAACTTTAAGAAAGCAAATTCCTCAGTTTTCTTTAGCTCTGTAAGCATGGCAGAAGTATCGTTATAGTTTACCTTTTGACCTTTAGTATATCCATCATTGCGCATCGCAAGACCTTTATTGTAGATCAGTCTGCAGCAGCCGAAAGTCTGATTTATCAGATTTATCTGTTCCTTATTCGGATATGCCCTGAATTTAACACCTTTTCGCATATATGCTCCTACGGTCTTGTCTTCTGGGTATTCACATACCATTCAATGGTTTCTGGATTAAGAGTATTTTCTGTACTTACAAGATAGTTCCTGGTCCATAGACTCGGCATAGCACCAAGCTCTACAAATTCTTCTCTTAATACAAAAGATGAGGCATCCTTGATGATTCTCATTATCTGAGGGATAGATATATCGGGTAAAGTGCTTACATAAATATGTACATGGTCTGCATGACATTCCAGATCAAGTATTTCGATACCGCATCTGTTACATTCATTTACTGTCAGTTCTCTGAATCTTCTTTCCAGTCCTTCAATATTGAATATCTTTCTACGGTATCGTGGGCAGAACACAAAATGATAATTGATCAGTGATACAGTTGTCTTTGTATGTCTATATATATTCTTCATACATCTATTATACCACTTCTGTAGATATTTGCCATAGTATCATCTACATACTATGATGATACTGTCT
>JAUNIH010000009.1 GCA_030523555.1 Erysipelotrichaceae bacterium | reverse complement strand
AAAGTTGCACCTTTTTTAATTTCAGCTGATTTTTTAAGGGATTATGACATTTCTTACGAATAATGATATGAAAGGGGAATATGCATAATAAAGAATTGACAATATGTCGAATACAACATATTATGTAATTGTAAAACAGTGATACAGGTTGAGTTTTATGAAACAGAGGATGGAAAATGTCCTGTGCAGGAATATCTGGATTCCTTAGAACCCAAGATCCTTGCCAAAACGCTCAGAAGTATTGATTTACTGGCTGATAATGGTCCGTTATTGAGAAATCAGTTTTCCAAATCAGTTGGGAAAGGATTATTCGAATTAAGAACAAAATATGGTTCAAATATTACAAGAATTATTTATTTTTTCTTTAAGGGGAATAAAGCTATTCTGACTAATGGTTTTACCAAAAAAAGCCAGAAATTACCATCTGGAGTTCTTGAAAAAGCATTAAAATACAGAAAGGATTATGAAGAAAGATTTTATGAGGAAATATGAAGACTATAAGAAAAAAGCACTTGAAAATCCTGAAGTAAGAGAAGAATACGATAATCTGGAGTTTGAGTATGATCTTATACAGGCGATGATTGATGCAAGAATCAGGCAGAATCTGACACAGAAACAGCTGTCTGAATTAACGGGTATTACTCAGGCGGATATCAGCAGGATAGAAAACGGGACAAGAAATCCCAGTCTGGCTATGTTAAAGAGGATAGCTAAAGGTCTTAATATGAGACTGAAACTGGAATATATAGAAGATACTGAAGGCTCATTAAGGTGAGCTTTTAAATTATTTTAAGGAATTATCATATTTCTTACGAATAATGATATGAAAGGAATAATGCGGATACAGGTTTAGGGATATGAAGGTTATTATATAATAAATATGAAATATAAGATTTCATATTTGTGAGGTAGAAAAGATGCTGTATGAATATATACTGAGTAATTTTGAAAAGGATGAACCGATATTTCTGGATGAACTTCCTGGAAGATCTAAAGATTATATACGCCAGGAAATGAAGATGCTGAAGGATGAAGGAAAGATTGAAAGACTGATGGGAGGAGTCTATTACCGTTCATATGAAAGTATTCTGGGTACTAAAGGAAAAGTTTCGGTTGATAAATATATCAGTAAGAAATTCATGAAAGTAAAAGGGAAAACGAGTGGATATATTACCGGAATATCTCTTTTGAATATGTATGGTTTTACTTCACAGAATCCTTCATATATGGAAATATGTTCCAATGAGGCTACGACAAAACAGAGAAAAATGGAAATTGATGGAAGAAAGATTATTGTCTATAAACCTGTTACAGAAATTACTGATGAAAATATCAGTGCTTTACAGTTTCTGGATCTGATGTCAGTGATAGACAGATACAGTGAAATTGATGGTAATTTACTGAATAAGAAATTAAAAGAATATGTCAGAAAGACAGACACTGATTTTAATGAAGTAAGAAAGTATATCGCATTATATCCGGATCGCATCTATAGAAATATCTATAACGGAGGATTGATGGGTGAACTGGTATAAGAAAGCAAAGACTCGCAGAGTCTTTTCTTATATATATAAAAAATATATTGAAATCTTTAAAAGTGATATACTTAAATAAATAACTATACACGGTTATCTTTTTGGTGTATATGATGAATGATACGGGAAGAACATCGGTATATAAATAATAATCAGGTGAGGATAATGAAGCAGATTAAGAAGTTAAACTCAGATAATATAAATAACAAAAAAGGCTTTTCCCTTGGGGAACTGCTTGTTGTTGTGGCTGTAATCCTGATTTTATGCACAATAGCAGTACCTTCGATCATATCTATAAGAAGAAACCTCAGACAAAGAGAACTTGATGCCAAGGCTGAAACTATCTATATGGCTGTTCAGTCTAGACTCAGTGAACTGTATACAGCAGGTCTCCAGTATAAATATGATCCGAATAATTATTCAGATGGTTCTATTAAGGTGTGTAATTTTGACTATCCTGCTGACTATGACCCTGATACAGGAACAAAGATAAATAAGAATGGCGTTTACTATATTCTTTCTGGTGATAATTCAGCAGCAACCGAGATTGTTACATCAGACATATTGGACGAGAGTCTTTACAGTGGCCACTGGGTAATAGAATTTATGCCATATGCCTATAGCGAAGATGGAAATGAACCAGTGCTTTCGGCAGCTTCTGTCTATGCTGTATATTACAGTGAAGATCTTGCGGATTTTTCTACAGAATATGTAAACGATAATGATTTATACAACCTGAAGCTGCGTGTAAAGGAAAACAGAATCAAGGATAATGCCCGTGTTGGTTATTATGGTGGTGCCAATATTGCCTCTTCTTCCTATATCAAGACGCTTTCACCAACATTAACCATAAATAACGGTGAAACTCTTACTGCTCAGGCTATAGTCAAGAAGCCGGTTACTGTTACCGATGATCTTGTGTTCACGTTTGTCATTGCCAATCCGGAACCGGAAGGCAATTCATATAAATTCATATATGATGAAGGAAAGGGACATTTTACTGATGCCGAGGGTTTATGGGTACCGGAACTTTCCAATATCATTACCATAACCAAGGTCGGTCAGAAGATAACCTTTAATATCATTCTTGATGATCTTTCATCTGCTTCGACAAGATTCTATAATACCTTTGGTGGCGGAAGTGGCCATCGCTTCACTAAGGAAGGTCTTGACTTCACTAGAGAACTTGTGAGTGGTAAGGATTTTACGCTGACTGTCTATGTTACATGTCCAAACGATAGGACTGTTGATCAGACAGGTTTTGCAAAAGATACAAATAACAGTCTTTTTGCCTATGGTCCTGACACTGGGAAGACAGTTTCCGAAAATACCGCCTATATTACACTGGGAAGACATCTTCAGAATCTTGATAACAGTTCACATGTAACAAACAGCATAACAAAGGCTGTTCAGATTGGCGATATTCTGTTTGATGAAGACAGCGCCTGGTATTCAGAGTATGCCGACGCATATTTTAATGGCACAACAAATATTTATGAACCAACAGAAAGCGGTCATGTTGCTGTCGTGTCAATGCCTGATTTCAAGTCAATTACCAATAACTATCTGACAGAGTATGATGGTTCGGGTGATATCATAACAGGACTTGCCATAAAAACAGGTGGAAACGCTGGTCTTTTTGGTACGGTTAGAAACAGTATTACAATTAAAAACACATCTCTTGCCGGAGCTCATATAAATGGTTCGAATACCGGTGCGCTGGTAGGAAGAATCTATGGAACAGGAACTGCAACAGTTTCCGGATGTCAGGTTTATCTGAGCCGTGATAACGGTGATATTCCCGGCAGCATCAGCGAAGAAAACAATGTTGAAGCTATTACCTGGATTGGTGGCAATACCGCTGGCGGTCTGGTTGGCCTTAACGAAGGGAATCTGACTATCAGCAGCAGTTCAGCTTCTACAGTAATAGGAAAGGTTGTCACAGATTCTTATGTTGGTAAGGCAAGCGGTATCTCTGGTGGTTTAATCGGTAGAAACAGCGGAACCGCAAGTATCAACGGATCATATGCTGATTCTTATCTTTATGGTGCTCAAGCCGGTGGCCTTATCGGTTCTTCAACAGGGGACGTGCGTATTCGTTCATCTTACACAGCCGGATATATTGGTTTAGCTGACAGCAATTCAACTGGTGCCGGTTTTGTGAATGGGAATGCCACAGTTATCACAAACAGTTATACAATCATGTCCTGTTATGCACAGGCAGAAGATGGTGGTATTGATAAGGAAAGCGGTAAGGTATCAACTGATAAGGATAAAGGAACCTATTACAGCACAGCTGTATCAATTGGTACTACGGCAAATACATATTATTTTAATGCCGGATCTTCAGATGAAAATAATGTGAGTGGTACTAGCGCCATAGGTCAGATGACAACCAGAGAACTGCTGGCCGCATTAAAAGGCGACAGTTTTGAAATTGATACTACTGGTACACAGCCATATAGACTGATGGGTCAGTCTCTTACAACATATGTCTATCCTAGAATCAGCACACTTACTCATTATGGTGACTGGGAGACTTCATTCCAGTCTGGTGCGCTTGTCTATTACGAGAGATATACCGGCACAGAAACTGGTCAGGAATATGGCTTTGATGGTGCGGGTGTCTCTGTATCTTTACGAACTGATGGCACAGTACTTGGCGATGGCTATGGCATCATCTTTGGTGCAAATGATTCAATACCTGACAAAGTAACGATCAGTTTTGAAAATGGAACATCTCAGGATATATATACCAGCAGCAGTGAATGTTATAAAGCCAGCATACAGGAAAACGGCAAGTTGGTGAGCTATAAAATCTATCCGCTTCCAAAAGAACAGGTTAATCCGACTTCGGCATTAAGCGGATATTATACAAGAATAAAAATTGTACAGAGCACAGATGACACAGAACCTGCGTATTATGACTATAACCCTCATTTCGCAAGGACTGTTGTAGAAGCAGTTAGTGCAGATGCACCAAAGACTGCAGTATCTTCAGTTAAAGATATAAGCATCCGTACGCCGCGTCAGTTATACAATCTGAGTTTATATTATGATAATGGCTACAGAGGTATTGTTACTAACGCCAGATACGATCAGGAAAGAGATATTGACTATTCAGCTTACAGATGGTCGACGTATACAGACTTCTCATCTGTATCTTCTCAGCAGCCAATAGGCGCTAATGAAAATGTTTCTTTCAGGAATACATACAATGGCGGTTGCTACAGTATTTCTAATATAAGTTTCGCAAGTGAAACCGGCAACTATGTCGGCATGTTTGGTTATGTCGCAGACAGTGGACATCTGAGTAACATTGTCCTGGCAACCGACTATACAGTAAACGGCTCAGACAACTATACAGTAAAAAGAAGTGCAGCTGCCGGAGCCAATACAACTGTTTATTTTGGTGTACTTGCCGGATATAATTCTGGAAATATAAGTAACTGTACTGTTGCCGGATATTCTCTTACCGGATCTGATGCGACAATCAGAGGCTATGCCAACAGTAACTTATATATTGGTGGTATCACGGGCTATAATTCCGGAAATATTATAGGCAGCAGTGCTGATTTTCCACGTATAAATGTATCGCTTTACAGATCTACAGCCTATATCGGTGGTGCGGTCGGCTACAATACCGGTGCTGTAAATGCTTCTTACGCTATAGGACATATTGAATGCGCAGCAGATGGTGGAGCGGCTCATATAGCCGGCTTTGCAGGTACAAATATCGGTATGATTAAAAATACATACTGTGCAATGGCGATTACTTCTTCAGGAACCGGTGCTTCTACTGATGGTTTTGCATTCAGTACAGGTTCCATTTCATCAAGTTATTATCTGAAGGAGGGAAACTATCAGTTTGTTGATGGATTATATGCCTATGATCTTGATACATCTGCAAATGGTGCTGTAGCAAAGAACTATGCGCAACTTAAAGAAGCCAACACATCTCCTGCAGAGAACTCCTATAATCATAACAATACAAATATAAAGGATTATCCTTTCCAGGCCGTTGTTAAGGACATCAATGGAAAATATGTTCATTATGGTGAATGGCCAACAAACCCTGAACTTGGTAATCTGGGAATTTTCTACTGGGAACATGAAGAAGGTGGCCAGAATGATGGCTATAAGTTTACCTATATCGGTACAAATCAGGGCGCGAGTGAATACCAGACAACACTGTGTGAATCTCATGATGATGGCGGCATAATTACAGAATATGGTTATGGATATTATATCGAATCAATCGAATCAGGTGAAAAGTTTAATGTTTCTGTTGCGTGGACAGATATTTCTGTAGGAACAGCAGTAAATACTTCCGCAAAAGAATCTCTTGAAACACAGGTATCCGGTTATACCTTCTATCCATATACAACCAGGGTTGCAGATTCTGGAGACTATATCTATCTTAGCGGCAGTGATATAAACGGCAGCGTCAAACTTACCTATAACGGTGCTGATGAATATGTCTATACGGTATCGCCATTCTTTGCCAACGCCATGGCTTTAACATCAAGTACAACAGGAATGCCAGCTAATATGAATATCACTGACTATGCCGGAATCACCACAAACTATTCCGGTACAACTGTAGGAAGCGAAAATAATCAGTATGAAATCAGAAGCGATGAACAGCTTCAGTATTTAAACTGGAACAGCACTACTAAGACAACTAATGAATGGCTTAATTTCGCGGATTATGCAAGTAATGGGAATGCAGCACCTGACAAGTGGTCAGCGTTTACTTACCTTGGTTATGCGTATGGAACTTCATACAGAAGTGAGGCTAAATATTATTTCAATCAGACGCATGATATTGATGCGGATATGGAAGTTAATAACGGTACAACCGCAGCTGCTAATTTATTTACACCAATAGGTTCGTTCTGTGAGCTGAACACAGGTAATAACGCCAATGTCAGTGCCGTATATTTTAATGGTACCTATAATGGCAACAGTTATCAGATCAAGAATGTTGAAATCTGCAGCAAATCTCAGGGTGTAGGACTGTTTGGAATTACCATAAGTGCTGATATACAGAATATTATTCTTTATTCCGATAAAGGTAATAAGATACAGACGGCGTCCGATTCGAAATATGGCAATAATACTGGAGATAGAAACTGGTATTGTCTGGGAGGTATGGCAGGCGTGGCAGCGCTTGGTGGAGACAGCACCGGCGAAAGTGCTGTATTTAAAAACTGTACTGTTTCGGGATATATAATTTGTGATAACCGTAATGACTTTGGTTATGGTGGAACCAATATTGGTGGTTTTGCAGGCTTATCTAATGTAGGAGTAAGCAACTGCTCCGCTGTAACAGATATCCAGATTCAGCCAAACTACAATGACAGCACCAAAAACATCCGTGTTGGTGGTCTTGTCGGTAACTTCCGTGGTGCAACACTTGAAAACTGTTATTCAGGTGGATCAGTTTCATCTACTCTTGCCAATAACACCAATATCCATGTGGGTGGTCTGGTAGGTGGATGGTTTGTCAGATCAAACGGAAATCTTTACGGAGATACGAGCCTTTTCGGAACCCTGACCGACAAACCAACAGTAAGAAACTGTTATACCTATACAGACCTTTCGGGTTGTACGGGAAGCAGTGTGAAAACCTTATGTCCGGTGGTTTCCAACGCCAACAACGAAAATAAAGGCAATAACTTTACCATAACAAACTGTTATTACTATACATTGGCTGATATTTCATATAAGCAGAGAACTCTTGATAACAACAGCAATGTTATTAACGTTACATATAATCAGCTTTCAGGAGATGAAGATCTTACATCAGGAACATACTCGGGCAAGAACATACAGACCGCCTTAAATGCCGGTGCTGACTCGGGTCAGTGGGGCTGGGTGACGATCGTTGACGCTTCAGGTGCAAGCGTTGATGGTAAGTACAGCTTCCCTGGAAACGATACTTCACTTGATGGCAAGAACTATCCGTTCCCAACCGTGCTTACACAGGAGGATTTAGGTCTTGGTGATATAGTAAATGTCCATTACGGAAGTTGGCCAGTCAACGGACCATTCTGGAAATATGGTACAGATAGTATCGATATTCTTGATAATCTCAGTAATGATGGATATGCCTATCGTACTTATACTCTTAATCTCAATGGTAAGAGTTTTGGAGTTATAGAACCTGATATGTTCTTAATGAATCTTGAAGACTATGTTGCAATTGATTCCTTTACAGATAACGGTAATACGATAGAGGTAAAGGTTAAGGCCTTAAAGCCGGGAACGGTCGATATCACATTCAGTGCAACAGATACTTCAGGTATTACATATGGCGCAACATTTACCCTTGAAATAAAGGACAGCCTTATTGTTTCTTCAGATCCGCTTCTGATTCCGAATTTTGCGGAAGATGATGAAGAAACTCTGACTTTGAGTGCGGTATCAGCTGACGGTCTTGACTACTCAACTGATGAAAAACTCACATGGTCACTAAGCGCTTCAAAAGATACAGATCCGGAAGATGGAGATGTTGAGATTACACAAACCGACATAAAGAACAAATATATAGTAACTGGATATGGATACGATGCATCAGTAACCGTGAACGCAACCTATGATTATAACGGCATCCCAATTACTGGAAAAATTCTTGTATCAATTGAGAGATATATTAAGTGGGGTCTTGTTGGTTTATCTGATAAAGCAGTATTTAATCAGGCAGATGTCAAAGAAACAGATACTTCAACTATCCCCGGTACAAACGTGACAGATTTCAGTAAGACATCTATTAAGAAGGAACCGGATTATGATGGTTCTGGTTCATATTTTATCTACGCTACAGCTGGTGGAAACAATACAGTCGATATATCTGCAAACTATAAGACTTATGAAGTTACAGCCGATAATAATGATATAACCAGTCTGATAACTGTTACAGTTGGTCAGAATAAAGAACTTAAGCTTAAAAAACCTTCAGATGATGATCAGCCAATGATCTACAGAGATTTAACTCTGACATATGATTCTACAGGATCTAGTTCACATGAAGATATTGAAAACGTATCCCTTTCACTTACTGTAACAAAAGCAAGTGCCTCTTATAAACTTAGTCTAAACGGCATAAAGGTCCTTGCAGGACCATACTGGAACAGTGCATCAGGAACTATGGATATATTGGATGATATGGCTGATGATGGATATGCATATAAGACATTTATACTTAATCTGAATGGTATGAGTTTTGGAGATATAACACCTGATATGTTCTGGTTTAATGAAGATGATTTTGCTGAGGTAACATCTGTAAATGTTAAGAATGATGGTACATGCGAAGTAAGTATCAAGGCTATAAATCCAGGTAATGGTGTGCTTAAATTCAGTGCAAAGGATACTTCAGGCATAATATACAGTGCATCATTTGAACTCAATATAACAGCACAATTAACTGTTTCAGCCAGTCCTGATAGCATAGATAATTTAGCGCAGGATGAAGAAAGAACTTTGATTTTAAGTGCAGTATCATCCAACGGTACTGTTTACTCCAACAACACAAATCTTACATGGTCATTAAGTGGTGATGTTGGCATACAGGGAACTGCAGATTCTAATATTTATACAATTACGGGTCTTGGAAACGGCGCAACAATTACAGTTAAAGCTTCCTATGATTACAATGATGTTCCAATCACAGGAACCGCTTTTGTGAAAGTAACTGCTGCTGCAGGAGGTACGGAATGATGATTCATAATAAAAAAATACGTACCTTTGAAAAGAAGAGAAAAATGTCGCTGACATATAAACTAACAGAAAAAAGCGGTGTCAGTATGTTGTATGCACTGCTGCTAATGTTTGTGGCAATGATGGTATCTTTGACTATCCTGGCAGTTTCAATGTCATCCTTTAAAACTACTTTTGAAATAAGACAGGAGACCCAGCGTTCACTGACAATTGAGTCTGCCGGACTTCTGATTAAAGATGAACTGGATGGAATGGACTGTACAGTAACAACAATTAAAACAGTAACGAAATCAGGAAGGGAAATTCCAAGTACTGATCCGGACTACACCATAAGTCCTGCGGAGGATATATTTGCGGATGAATTTAAAAAAATAATAGAGGAGATAGAAAAGAAGATTTCATGGGATACACCATGCGAAGGATCTTTCGATATTTCCACAAATAACGATAATTTAGTTACAGTCTATGTTAAATATGCCGTTACAAAAGATAGTGATAAATCGACAGATTCATATGAAGAGTATCCGGTTACCTTTACGATGACTATGCAGGATGAAAATGGGAAAGAGAATGAACGTATGTATCTTTCGTCTACTATCACAAAAGATACCACTGTAAAAACCGAAGATGGTATGTGGGTGGTTATTATACCTGTAACTGTAACTACCACAACCGATACATATGAGTGGACTGTCGGTAATTTTTATGGAACAGGAGCTGCACAATGATAAAGAAATTATTTGATAATTCATGTGTACATACTGATAAACAATCTCTGAATCTGTCAAAGATCAGAGATAAGCGTGGTGAGACCCTTACGGAAACCCTGGTATCACTGCTGGTTATCTGTATTGCCATCGCAATACTAAGTGGAGCTATTGTTTCAGCCGCAAAGATAAACAGGTCTTCTTTTGATATTGTTACTGAGGCAGAATACAGTGGCACTGAAATAACCGGAACTGATGGAAGCACTTTTGCTGTAACCTTAACCTATACCGATTCTAATGGGCGAACCCAGCAAAAGAATTTCGGCAATGTTAAAGGTTATGAGACTGCTGATGGTTTTTACTATTATGAAAGATAACAGGTGATGTACATATGAATAAGATGATTATTGATTTAAAAAATAAAATAAAATCAAAAAAGGGTACATCCCTTACGGAACTGCTGGTGGCAATTGCGATAATGCTGATTGTTTCATCAATTCTTGTGGCAGGTGTAATGCTGGCACAGAGACAGTTTATAAAGTCTATAAGGACAAGTGAGGCACAGACACTTTATGGAGTTCTCGAAGAAGTCATATCAAATGAACTCAGATATACGACAGAATGTACACTTAATAACAATAATGAGGTTGAATCGTTTTTCAGTGTGACCTACGCCATAAAGAGTCAGGATACTTCATTGGTAACTCTTGATGAAAGTGGGGCAGAAACCACAAAAGCCGGTTATCTGGCATTAGGAAATAAAGGTGAATACAACAGACTCTTAAGTGGAAGTATGTATCCGCACGATCTAAAGGCTAAGGCAAGTGTTAAATATGTTAAAGATGATGCCGGTAAAGTAAAATTTGTTGTGGATCTGCTTGTAGCGTATGAAGAAGCTGATATCGTATCAGGTCAGTTTGAAGTAAAAGCGATTAATCTGAAACAGATTAAAGATCCAGATAATAATTGATATTATGTTAAGACACGACTTATAAAGAGTTATTAATAAAGATATATAATATAAATATATAAAGGGGTAGATATGGCATATAAGAGACTTGGAGATTTATTATTAGGTGTAAATCTT
This sequence comes from Erysipelotrichaceae bacterium, assembly GCA_030523555.1. Taxonomy (GTDB): domain Bacteria; phylum Bacillota_I; class Bacilli_A; order Erysipelotrichales; family Erysipelotrichaceae; genus Colivicinus. Next base: position 29,824 of record JAUNIH010000009.1, on the reverse strand, counting down.
ATCAGCGAAGATCAGTTGAATGAAGCATTGGCTTTGCAGAAGGGAACCAAGAAGAGACTTGGAGAGATTTTGATTGAGCATAAGTTCATTACGGAAAAACAGCTGATTGAAGCCTTGGAGATGCAGCTGGGTTTAGAGTTTGTCGATATTACTACCCTTACTATTCCTAGTAATGTATCATCTTTGATATCCAAGAATATAGCCAAGAAACATGGTGTTGTACCGGTAAGAGTTGATAGAGATACCTTATATCTGGCGACTGCCGATCCTTTGAACTTTGTGGCTATAGAAGAAGTAAGAAATACCACCAAGATGAGAGTGGTACCTGTAATATCTACTAAAGATGCGATAGATCGTACTATTGCCAGATTATATGGCAATGAAGGTGCCAACAGGGCAATTGATGAAATGCTCGAAGAATCAAAGAAGGCTGAAACGGTTAATACCAGTACAGCTGTCGATGATGATAATGCCAGTGCACCTACAATAAGACTGGTTAACTCAATTATTGAAAGAGCGGTTGTAGAAAGAGCTTCAGATATACATCTTGAACCTGCGGAAGATGAACTGGTTGTAAGAATGAGAATAGATGGTGTTATGAGAAGTATGCTGTCGGTTCCTAAGAATCTGCAGTCATCTGTCATTTCCAGAATGAAGGTTATGGGCAATATGGATATTGCTGAAAAGAAAGTACCTCAGGATGGACGTGCCAATATTACCATCAAATCTAAAGATGTAGATTTACGTATATCGACATTACCTACCATTAATGGTGAAAAGGTCGTTATCAGATTACTTGATAAGACAGCACAGATACTTGAAGCTGAAGCTTTAGGTTTACATGGTAAGGATCTTGATAAGTTTAATGATCTGTTAAAGGCCAAATCAGGAGTTATTCTGATTGTCGGTCCTACAGGTTCAGGTAAATCTTCTACGATGTCAACGATGCTGTCGAAACTGAATAAGGATGATGTTAATATAACGACTCTGGAAGATCCTGTTGAATATCAGATGAGAGGCGTCAATCAGGTTCAGATCAATGAGAAACAGGGTATGACTTTCTCTAACGGTTTAAGAGCTATCTTAAGACAGGATCCGGATATTATATCTGTAGGTGAAATTAGAGATGGTGAAACGGCAGAGATTGCGATGCGTGCCGCTATTACCGGTCATCTTGTCTTAAGTACCGTACATACATCTAACGCTTTGGCTGCGATAGACAGGTTATTGGATATCGGAGTTGAACCTTACCTGATTGGTGGTGCGATGAGGGGCATCATAGCCCAGAGACTTGTAAGAAGAATATGTCCTAACTGTAAGGAATCCTATGAAGCTACTGCTGAAGAAAAGGAAGCTTTAAAGTTAAATAAGGTATCTGATTATGTCTTCTATAAGGGTAAGGGATGTCCAATGTGCTATAACACAGGTTATAGAGGAAGAATGGGTGTCTTTGAAATACTGAATATTGATGGAGATTTAAGAAGACAGATCAATGCCGGTAACAAGAAAGATTCATTAAAACCGAATAATTTTGTGACTATCGAAGAAAATGCGATAAGACTTGTCATAGAGGGTGAAACAACACCTGAAGAGGCAATCAAAGTAATAGAATCAAGTAACTTATAATTATGGAAGAATTAGTAAAATTAGCTAAAGAAAAAAAGGCGAGTGATCTTCATCTGGTATATGGATTAAAACCAAGTGTACGTGTACATGGTTCTTTAAAAGCGCTTGATTTACCGGTGCTGGATGATAATAAACTGGAATCTCTTGCCAAAGAACTGGGTGTAGATATTACAAATCTTAAGGAACATGATATGGCTAAGACGATAGATAATACAAGATGCCGTATCAATGTCTTTAAGCAGCAGAATCATATATCTATAGCCTTAAGATTACTTAGTGATACGATACCGGATATATCAGTTCTTGGTCTTCCTAAAATAGTAGAAGAAATCATTAAATTAAGAAAAGGTATAGTCTTAGTTACCGGTGAAACAGGTTCAGGTAAGTCTACTACTCTTGCATCTTTGATAGATGCGATAAATCATACATATGAGGGACATATTATTACCCTGGAAGATCCAGTGGAATATTTATATAAACCTGATAAATGTATTATCAATCAAAGAGAAGTAGGACAGGATACCGAGAGTTTCTCTGATGGTTTAAGAGCTTCTTTAAGAGAAGATCCGGATATTATTCTTCTTGGTGAATTAAGAGATGCGGATACTATTGAAACAGCTTTAACTGCAGCTGAAACCGGACACCTGGTCTTTGCGACCTTGCATACAAATGGTGCAGGAGATACGATAGATAGAATTATAAGTGCTGTATCTGAGGGTAAAAAAGACCAGATAAGAATGCAGCTTAGTACAACATTAAAATATGTCTTGGCTCAGCAGTTACTTCCAAGAATTGATTCTGAAGGAAGAGTACTGGCTTATGAAGTAATGAAAGTAAACAGTGCCATTGCCAATCTTATAAGAGAAGGAAAGACCCCTTCTATTCAGAATGCGATTGCGACTTCTGCAAGAATCGGCAATATAACTATGGATAACTGTCTGATAAATCTTGTAAAAGAAAGAAAAATTTCCAAAGAAGAAGCAGTTTTGGCATCAAATGATGCGGATTATGTTAAAAATGCTTTAAATATTTATTAAATCTTATATTAAAATTAAATAAAGAGGATATATGCCAACATATAAGTATAGTGCCTTAAGTAAAGATCGTAATAAGGTGAATGGGGTTATTGAAGCCTACGATGAACTGGCAGCAGTGGATATTATCAAAGAAAAATATCCCATCGTTTTAAGCGTTGAAGAAGCCAGTGTAAAACCATCGATATTAGAGACGGAGATAGGTCCCAAGAAGATTCCTTTGAAACAGTTATCCATACTGTGTTCAGAGTTTGCGATTGTCTTAAAGGCTGGTATGCCTATAGCCAGAGCTTCAGGCCTCATGGCTGAACAGACAGAAGACAAAAAGATAAAGAAACTTCTTACAGAAGTAACAACAGATGTCTCCAATGGTTATTCTCTTGCGGATTCCTTTGAAAACAAAGGTTCTGAATACTTACCGGCTACATTTATTGAAACGGTAAGGGCTGGTGAATCTTCAGGTACTCTTGATACTTCGTTTGATTCATTAAAGACATATTTTGAGAATCAGAGTGTCATCCAGGAAAAAGTAAAATCAGCTCTGACCTATCCGATATTCCTGTTAGTATTATCGGCTGTTGTTATAGCGATAGTACTGGGTGTAGCGATGCCGGTATTTACAGACCTGTTTGCAGAGTTTGATATAGAGATGCCTCTAATCACAAGAATTGTGATGGCAATAGCGAATTTCTTCTCTTCCTACTGGTTTATTATCCTGCTGGCAATAGTTCTTATAGCCATTGCCATAAGATATTATGCAAGTACAGAACAGGGACATATAAATCTGTCAAAGATGCAGACACAGTTTCCTTTATTAAAGGAAGTCATACAGATGAAATCCGCATCACAGTTTGCCAACACGATGGCTACTCTCCTTAATTCCGGTTTACCGATGATAAGAGCCGTAAATATTACCTCCAAGGTCCTTGATAACTACTACATGGGACTTAAACTCGGTTCAACCATCAACAAACTAGAAGAAGGTAGAAGCCTGGGTGAGTGTCTTGAAGAGACGGAATGTTATCCAAAGCTATTATGTGAAATGGTAGCGATGGGTGAAGAAACTGGTTCCTTAGAAGAAACACTTAAGACGATAGGTCTACACTTCGATAACGAAGTAAGTGTAGCAACCAAAAGAATGCTGGATATGTTACAGCCGGCTATAACGGTTGTACTGGGTATAGTTATAGGATTTATTGTCATAGCTTTATATATGCCGATGTTTACATTATACGGAGGCATCTGATCAAAGGTGATTACTCATTAAATGAGTTCACATAAATATTTCTCATATAGAAAGGTGGATAAGAAATATGAAAAACAATAAGAAAGGTTTCACATTAGCTGAATTACTGATTGTCATCGCAATCATCGCTGTACTGGTAGCTATCATGTTCCCTGTATTCGGTGCAGCTACTACTAAAGCTCAGCATGCAGCCGATGTAGCGAATGTTAGAGCCGCATTAGCAGAAGAAATTAGTAATGAAATGTTAACTGGTACTACTTACTCTACAACGGGTAAAGTAACTGTTGCTCAAAGCAAACTAATAGCAAACTGCACACATGGTGAAGGTGGTTCAACTTGTGTTACTTTGGGCACTGGAACATCTGGCCAACTTACAGTAACTTCACATGGTTTAAATACAGTTATTCCTGTTGATACAGACGTAACAATTGATACTACTAAATAATCAGTATGTATTTCGATCCTTTTAATCTCTATCTGTATTTTGTAGTTGGATTACTGGGATTGGTAATGGGCAGTTTCTTAAACTGCTATGCTTCAAGAATAATAAGTGGTGAGTCGATCCTTAGGGGTCGCTCCCACTGTACTTCTTGCGGACATGAACTTGGGGCATTAGACCTTGTTCCTGTTTTTTCATGGATATTCCTTAAGGGAAAATGTCGATATTGTGGGGCAGATGTTTCAATTAGATATCCTCTTACGGAATTTTTGTGTTTTATAGGATATGTGTTTATTGCGGTAAAATACGGGTTCAGTATTAAAACGGTTGAATATATCTTTTTATTCAGCATTTTATTTGTGTGTTCACTGGTGGATATTGATGATGGATGGATTCCAGACAGATTCATTATTGCCGGTATTGTCGGATTCTTTGTGTTTAACTTTAATGATAAGGGGACTGTTAAGAATGGGATTCTTGGCGGTCTTATAATATTTGGGGTTTTATATCTTTTAGTCTTTATGTTTAATAAGATTAAGGGTATAGATTCCATGGGTGGAGGCGATCTTAAACTGTTCTTTATGCTGGGCCTCTACTTTGGGATTATGAAAGTAGTCCTGATGGCTTTTATTGCGTGTATTGTGGGTATTATCTTTGCGTATGCTAGAGGTAATAAAGCTGAAGAGGCTTTTCCGTTTGGACCTTCAATTGCGATAGCGGCTTTTATTACGATGCTAACTGGTGAAGAGATTCTTATGTGGTATCTCTCGTTATTTATATAGTGGAAAGGAAATGTAATGTCTAAACCAATATTAGGAATAGATTTTGGATCTGGTAATGTCAAACTGGTTTTAAGTGATGGTAATCAGATAGTTAAGACTGTAAGTGTTGAGACACCGGATAAACTGGTTATTAATGGAGTCATTACTTCTAAGGAAGCTATGGCTGATTTTCTTAAGGAAAAAATGAAGGAAAATGACATTAAGGCTAAAAGATGTGCTATTTCTATTTCCAGTGCTTTATCTTATGTAAGAACGATTAATGTTCCGAAGATGACTGTTGATGAGCTGAGTGTTAATCTTCCTTATGAATTCAAGGATTATATCGTTCAGGGTAAAGAGAAATACAATTATGATTATTCGGTAATATCTGATGATGATAACAGTATGACTTTAATGGCATGTGCTGCTTTGAAGTCAGATATTATTGATTTAAGAGAAATGTGCAGAGTTGCAGGACTTAAGCTTGTACAGGTAGTTCCTGATGAGTTTTCTCTTAAATATCTTATTGAAGAAAAAAGTAATGGTGAACCTGTGTGTGTAGTTGATTTCGGTCATCAGACGACGACAGTTCATATGTTTAAGGATAACAGTTATGATACAACCCGTACTATTGATATGGGTGGTTTTAGTATTGATCAGGAGATTGCGGATCATCTTAATATTGATGAACATATCGCGAGAGTCAATAAGGAAACAAATCATGAAAATGTGATGGATTTAGAGGTAGTAAAGAATATCTATACATCTATCTGTACAGAAGTCATGAGAGCTATCAATTTCTATAACTATGGTAATGCCAAGGGTATCAGTAAGTGTTATGTGTGTGGTGGCGGAGCCAATAATAAGGCACTTATTGAAGAACTTGAAAATACTATCGGTATCAAGGTTGAATATCTTGGTAAGATATATGATTCTCTTGATACAAATACACATCAGTATGCCTATGGGGCAACATTAATGTAGGGGTTGTTATGGCTAAGAAGAAAGTTGATAAATATCCTTCAAAGAAATATGTAAATCTCTATCAGGTTGAAAAACAGAAACTGAGTAATGAAATGATTATTGGTATTGTAGCTTTCTGTATTCTTTTTGGTCTGTTTGTGAAGTTTGCGGTAATTGACAGACTGGCACTTGCGATCAAGTCTACATCTGAAGTAAATAAACTGCAGACACAGCTTGTGAGTCTACAAAGAGAAAATGAAAACTATGAAGAAGTCTTAAAACAGTATCAGCATTACTACTTCGATTCTACATATGATGACTTAAAGACAGTAGATGCCGTTAAGGTTCTGAATATGTTAGATATGAAGCTCTATGATTCTAATATTGTAAGTGTGCAGTTCTCTGGTAAGATTCTTGTGGTGCAGATATCCGGTATTGATTTACAGGGAGCATCAGGAATTATCACAAGACTTAATGAATCCAATATGGTTGACGGGGTAAGTGTTTCAACGGCCAACTCCTTATATGATGAAAATGCTGTAGCGATGATCAATATGACGATTACGCTAAAGGAGATCAACTGATATGCTGAAACGTGAATTTACCTTAAGAGAAAAGATTCTTATTCTGGTTCTGGCTATACTGGCACTGATCTTATTATATGTATCTTTAATCTATATACCTGTAAACAATACCATCAGGGATAATCAGGATAAGATAGATAATCTGCAGTCAGCTATCATGATAGAAGAAGTCAAGAATCAAAGACTTCATAATATGGAAGAGGCGATATCTCAGGCAGAGAAAGATGATATGAAGCCTATTGCGGATTATGATAATGCGACAAATGTCATTACCTATCTCAATACCATTACGGCCAATACAAGTAATTATCAGTTATCGTTTAAACCGGTAAGTATCAATGATTATCTGGCAGTAAGAGCTATTGATATGTCATTTACCTGTGATTCCTATGTGACAGCCGAAAATATTGTCGGACAGCTTGAATACGGTCCATATTACGCAAGAGTATTAGAACTCAACATCAATAACGGTACAGTAAGATATACGACAGGTAGTGGAACTGTATCGGTCAATCTTACAGTAGTCTTCTTTGAATACGCTGGGAATTAATCACATTTAAACATTAAAAAAAGCCTGGATCATTAAGATTCAGGCTTTTAGTATACATTGGTCTGTTTATTACATTAATGACTTGTATAAAGCTTCAATGTCTTCTACAGTACATTCTCTAGGGTTACCTGGACGGCAGGCGTCGTTATAGGCATCAACTGCGAGCTGGTGAAGATCTTCTTCTTTTACTACACCTTTTAATGTGCATTCAATACCTACATCTGATGCGAGCTCTTTAACCGCGTTTACCGCAGCCTTACGGTATTCTTCCTGAGACATATCATCTACACCCTTAACACCCATTACACGAGCGATTTCTTTATATTTTTCACCGGTAACTGGAGCGTTGAATTCCATGGTGGTAGGAAGTAAGGTTGCACAGGCTTTTCCATGAGGCATATCGTAGTATGCGGATAATGTATGAGCCATAGCGTGGTCTACACCAAGACCTACATTTGAGAAGCCCATACCGGCAATATACTGACCTAAAGCCATACCTTCACGGCCTTCTTTTTCGTTGTTTACAGCGCCTCTTAAGCTTCTGGCGATAACTTCGATAGCCTTGATATGGAACATATCAGAAAGTTCCCAGGCACCAGCTGTGATATAACCTTCAATGGCGTGAGTCAGGGCATCCATACCGGTAGCGGCAGTTAAGCCCTTAGGCATAGTAGCCATCATATCAGAGTCTACGACAGCGATTACTGGAATATCATGTACGTCTACACATACGAATTTTCTTTTCTTTTCTACATCGGTAATAACGTAGTTGATAGTTACTTCAGCAGCTGTACCAGCAGTTGTAGGAACAGCAATAATAGGTACACATGGATTCTTTGTAGGTGCAACACCTTCTAAAGATCTTACATCTTCAAATTCAGGGTTGGTGATGATGACACCGATAGCTTTGGAAGTATCCATGGAAGAACCACCACCGATAGCTACGATACAGTCAGCACCTGATTTCTTGAATTCTTCAACACCGGTTTGAACATTTTCAATTGTTGGGTTTGGTTTAATGTTTGAATATAAAGTATAAGGAATACCTGCCTTATCAAGTAAATCAGTAACTTTGGCAGTTACACCGAATTTTACAAGGTCTGGATCGGAAGCGACAAAAGCCTTCTTGAAACCATGGTTTTTCATCTCTTCAGGAATAACACTGATACATCCTGCACCATGGTAAGAAGTTTCATTCAAGACAAATCTGTACATATTTTAAATCTCCTTTACAACAAATTAATTTTATCACAAAGCAATATCTGAAATAAGGAAAAGCACAATATACCACTAAAGCGCAAAGTAATAACTTTAAAATCTCGCTATACGCAAAGTAAAAAACCTATAAATAATACGCTATGCGCAATTTAAAAAATATAAAAATAATACACTATACGCAAAGTAAAAACATTGCCCCTTAGGACAATGTTTCTTTTTCAGATATTAATTATTGATTATTCAGCTTTTAAGATAGCTTCGATCTGGTTGTAGATTTCTTCAGTACCTCTGTTCATTAATAAGCCGGTAGCTAAGATAACAGGGCATTCGCACTGAGTAGTCAGCATTGTTGAAGCAACTGTAGAAACTACGCAGTCACAGGTTTTTGATGCAGCTACAGCTTCAGTAACCTTACACTGGTTGATAGTATACTGTCCTTTGTAGCCTCTCTTATTCATTTCATCTTCTACTTTCTTTCTTACAGCTGTAGAAGTGGCAATACCTGTACCGCAACATAAAGCAATTCTTTTCATTTTTTATATCACCTCGCTATGAGTTTATTATAAATGAAAACGTTAACAAAAATCTATAAATTATATAAATTTATATAATGTTAAAAATATGTATTTTAGAATAAAATAATTAAAAGGTGATATTTATGAAAAAGGGCTTATATAACGGAAAGATATATCAGGGTAAGGGAAAATTCTGTAAGTGTCTACTGATAGATGATGGAAGAATAGTCTATGCCGGGGATGATCTAATTAAAGATGAATATGAAATGTATGATTTAAAGGGTAAGACTGTTATACCTGGTCTTAATGATTCTCATATGCATGTCTTCTATCTCGCAGAAACATACGCTCAGGCTGATATAAAAGATGCGAAAAGTATAGATGAACTGATAGATATCACTAAGAAGTTTATTGAAGATAATCCTGAACTTGTAAAGGGTGGGGTATATGCCAGAGGCTATAATGATGATTATTTCAGTGATAAAAGACTTCCGGATAAGAATGACCTCGATAAGATATCAACCGATATACCGATTGTCTTAAACAGAGTATGCGGACATATGTGTTCTGTAAACTCTTTAGCTTTAAAGATGATGAAGGAAAGATATGATCTGGATGAACTGCCTGATGGGGAAGTGGTCTATGGAAGAGATGGCAAACCTGATGGTATCTTTACGGAAAACAGTGTAGGCAAGTGTATATCTTTAGTTGAAGATATTAATAAGAACACAAAGAAGATACTGCTTAAGAAAGCCATGAAATATCTTTTGAGTACCGGTGTTACGAGTATTCAGTCAAATGATTTTGATGATTTTGAAAACGATGATGAAGTAAAAGAAATACTTGAAGATCTCTATAAGAATGAAGAAGGACTTGTAAGATACTATGGACAGGCATGTTTCGGGGAAGATGAATATGAATCTTTGAAAAGAGTACTGGAAAATGACGGATATCATTTAGGGTATGAAAATGAAATGATCAGGATGGGTCCTTTGAAACTGTTCAAAGATGGATCTTTGGGTGCGAGAACGGCGGAAATGTATGAAGACTATCATGATGATAAGGGTAATAGGGGTGTTGTAGTACATACCAAGGAAGAAATAAAAAAGCTTACCTTGCTGGCAAACAAATACGGAATAAGTGTCATGACCCATGCGATTGGTGATAAGGCTGTAGATGAAGTATGCGATGCCTATATTGAAACTGATAAGGAAGGATACAACCGATACCGTAACTGTATCAATCACTGTCAGATCACCAGTTATGAAATGTTAAAAAAGATGGCTGAAAACAGTATCTGTGTGGCCTATCAGCCGGTATTCTTAGAATATGACTTACATATCGTAAAAGACAGAGTTGGTGAAGAACTGGCTAGGACATCTTATGCCTATAAGACTTTAAAGGATATGGGGGCACCTGTATCTTTTGGAACAGACTGTCCGGTAGAAGACTGTAACGGATTTATGAATCTATACTGTGCCATAAACAGAAAAGATTTTAATAACAGTGAAACATATAATCCTGAAGAAAGAATGAGTGTCATGGAAGCTATTGATGCCTATACATCGGGAAGTGCCTATCAGAGTTTTGAAGAAGGATATAAGGGATTACTGAAGGAAGGCTATTACGCTGATCTTGTAGTGCTTGAAGAAGATATCTTTAATATGGATCCAGAGAAGATTAAAGATCTTAAGGCTTATATGACAATGGTAAACGGGAAGGTAGTATATCATAGATGAAAATACTTGTGACCAGAGATATATATAAGGAATATCAGGACAGGATTGAAAGCTATGGTTATGATGTCTTATATTCTCAGAATAAGGTATTATCTGATGAAGATCTGAAAGATGTAGAGATAGTATTGGGTACTCTAAATAAAGAATATATAAAGAAGATGCCAAACCTTAAATATATTCATCTGTCTACTGCAGGAAGCGATAATATCGCATTTCTGGAGGAAGTTAAGGATAAAGTTATCTTAACCAATTCTACAGGTGGTTTTTCGGATTCGATAGCGGAATGGGTTATTGCGATGATTTATTTCTTTTATAAGAAAATAGGTGATTACTATCTTAATCAGAAAGATCATATTTATAAGAATCTAGGGGAAACAAAATCACTTATTGATTCTAAAGTGCTGATTATCGGATGCGGGTCTATAGGCTTAGCGTGTGCGAAAAGACTCAAGGCTTTAGGTTCATATATTGTCGGGATTAAAAGAACAGCTGGAGAAAAACCGGAATATGTCGATGAAATGTATACCACGGATAAGACAGATGAACTTATAGGTGATGCGGATATCATTGTGATGGCTATGCCGCAGAATGATGAGACAAGACATTTCATGGATGAAAGTAGATTAAAACTGATTAAAGAAGATTCTTTACTTATAAATGTAGGCAGAGGTTCAGCTATAGATACAAAAGCTTTAATACCTTTATTAAAGGAAAAGAAGTTTAATGCGGCACTTGATGTGCATGAGATAGAACCTTTAAGTAAGGATTCAGAACTTTGGGATATGGAGAATGTGTTTGTGACACCACATGCCACAGGTAATGAAACAATGGCCTATACAAGAAAAGTACTGTGCGATCTCATGATAGAAAATCTTGATGCCTATATGAATCATAGACCATTAAAGAATGTGGTAGATTTTAAGACAGGATATAAGGTATCAAACACATAAAAAAATATAAGCCGGGAAGACTTATATTTTCTTATACACATCACCTCTGGAGTCAATTGTAATGACATAGATAACAAGGGTATCTTCAACAACTCTGAAGACAGCTCTGTATTTGCCGATACGTAAACGGTAAAAATCTTTATATCCCCCCTTAAGTCTTTCAATATCGTATTTGCGGAAGGTGGAAATGAAATCCTGAGATAATTCAGAGAAAACCATCATAAATCTGGCGCCTGTATATTTATTGGCTTTGATGAATTTTTTTGAATCTTTTGAATATAAAATCTTAAAAGAGCTCATTGATATCAATCTCTTCGGCGTGACTTATATCCAGGTCAGCGTCTTTTAATATCCTTTCCAGATCCTCCTGTTCAAGGTCGTCGACAAATTCACAGTTGGCATTAAGAAATTCTGTAAGACTCTGTTTTTCGCTTTCTTCAATAAACTTAAGCGCAGCCTTTCTTAAAAGTTCAGAAAAAGATATTCCTGTTTTTTTAGAGTAGTCACTGATTATCTGATATTCTTCATCAGGCATGGTGATATTTTTTCTTACTGTCATATCTGTACCTCTGTCTTCATTATAATACGGATATGTATGATGTGTATAGTGTGTATTAATTGTATCGTTCATCATTTTTACCTCCATTTCATTATTCGGATGAAAATAGAAAATTCCTAAATAAAATTAATTTTAATTAAAAAACCATGTTTTCATACACATGGTTTTTATTCAAAACTTATCTTTCTCTGGTTTCTGGCACAGTCCGTAAGATACAGGTTGATTATGGTCTGATAAGGAACTCCTGTTTCGGCTGCCATGTTTTTAAAATAATCAATGGTTTCAACATTCAGGTTGATGGTAATCTGGGCTTTTGTCTTTTTGGTATAAGGGTTTTTTATTCCTTTGGAAAAATCATATTCTTTCTGCATTGTTATTTCATCTTTCATTACTGTTACCTACATTATAATTAAAATATAATTATATTACAATTATATTAAGGATACGTTTTCGAATCAAAATTCCTTAAATGAACTGATTATTTTCTATAATTAATATATGGATACCTATCAGGATATAGAAAAAAGTATTATCACCAAATCACGTAAGGGTTTGTGGAGACCTTTCTGTAAGGCTTTAAAGGATTATGAACTGATAAAACCTGATGAGAAGGTAATGGTTCTGATATCTATGGGGAAAGAGTCTTTTCTTTTATGCAAATGCGTGGAAGAGATTATCAGACATGGTGATTTCGGATTTGATGCGTATTATGTCTATATCGATAACGGAGATGAAGAAAATCTTAAATATGTAGAAGATATGTGCGATGTTCTTCATGTTGATGTAAAGATTATTAAAGATAATGAATATGATTATTCAATAGATAAGATAATTGAATATGGTAAGGGTTTAAGTTGTACAAAGATTGCCTTATCGGATATCTATGATGATGTCTTGGAGATGAGTATGATAAATATCCTGTATGCTGGTAAGACAATGACTCTTATGCCTAAAGAATATATAGATGATATGGAGATTATAAGACCTTTATATCTTGTGGAAGATGATGATATAGATACCTGGGTAAAAAGACATAATCTTAGTTTTAAAGAAGATAGTTATTTAAGAAGAGATTATAAAGAAGAAAGATCAAAGATGAAGAAACTGATATATGAGATGGGTAAGAATAATCCGTTTATCAGAAAGAATATCTATAAGACGATGTGCAATGTGAATCTTAACTGTATATTGGAATATATAGAAGATGATAAGAATATTAGTTTTCTTGATAATTATAAAGGGGAAGAATGATGGACAGAGTAAAAGAGTTTGAAAAGAAAAGATTTGGAATGTTTATACATTTTGGCTTGTTTTCTCAGGTTGACAGAGGGGAATGGACCTTTCATGAACACCCTGATGTAGCGGCTAACTATGATGAACAGTTTAAGACTTTCAATCCGGTAAATCTAGACTGGAAAGAAATTGTCGGTACGGCTAAAAAATCAGGTATGAAGTATATTACCCTGACAACGAGACACCATGACGGCTTCTCGTTATACGATACAAAGGGACTTAATGATTATGATGTTATGCACACACCATATGGAAAAGATATCATTAAAGAATTTGTGGATGAATGTAACGCTCAGGGTATTACTCCATTTCTTTATCACACCATGCATGACTGGCAGTTACCTTTATTTGAAGAAAACTTCGATGAATATCTTAAGTATCTTCAGAAATCAGTAGAGATCCTGTGTACAAACTATGGAAAAGTAGGTGGCTTCTGGTTTGATGGAAACTGGTCAAATAAGACAGCAGACTGGAAGGAAGATGAGTTATACGGATTAATCCGAAAGTATCAGCCTGATGCGATCATCATCAATAATTCCGGCCTTGCCAATAGAGGTAAAAGAGGTCATAAGGAACTTGATACATTGACTTTTGAACAGGGTAATATCTTTGATTCTAATGAAAGAGATTATCCAAGAAGACTCGCCATGGAAGCCTGTCAGACCATGAACAAGCACTGGGGTGCAGCCTCTAAGGATCTTGACTATAAGACACCTAGAGCGCTTATTGAAATGTTAAACAAGTGCAGAAAGCTAGAAGCCAATTATCTATTGAATATTGGTCTTACAGGTCTAGGAGAAATACCGGCTATGTCTAAAGGCTTACTTGAATGTATGGAAGTATGGACAGATTATGCGGGTGAAGCTTTCTATGAAGGAAATATGTCTGAAGTAATGCCAGAAGCTGAAAAGGATTATGCCCTGGATTATGAAGGTAAGACCTATGTCTATGTACATGATGTACCTTTATTGGGTGTAAAAAATGTCATTGAAGCCTATGAAGATACCAATGAAAATAACATATTGAATAATGTTAAGCGTAAAATAAAAACTATAAAGTGGAAAGATAATGATGAAGAATTACTGTTTACCCAGACTGGGGAAAGAGTAAGCTTCAGAGCTATAGGGTTCCCTTACGGTTCTTCATTAATTGTAAGAATCGCTGTAATAGAATATGAGGAGTAGAAAAAAATGATTAAAGTATATGGTTCACCTAAAATCTGCAAGAGCTGTCGAAATCTCAAACATATTATTGAAACACGTAAACTGATTATGGAAGAGATCGATATTATCGAAAATACCTCCAATATGAGGGCCTTCTTACAGATCAGAGATAATTCTTCAGCCTTTGATGATGTAAGAAAGAACGGAAGAATAGGTATTCCGTGTTTTGTAAAAGAAGATGGTACGGTTACAGTTGATATGAATGAAGCCTTGTCATGGATGAATGAGCCACCGGTTAAGGAAGATGAGATCGTTGAAAAAGAAGAAGTGGTCTGCGAAGACTGCGAAAATATAATGCTGCACAGAAAAAAACAGTAAAGATTATAAAACCCTGCACCGCAGGGTTTTGTGTTACTTATAAACTTTTTTCTTCTATCAGAAGTTCAACACCTTTTTTGAGTCTGTTTAGTCCTTCTTTTAAGATACCATTACTTGTGGCAATACAGATTCTTACATGTCCTTCTGACATATCACCGAAGAACTGATGACCGCCAGGGATGATGGCGAGTTTTACCTTTTCCTGAAGGTAGGCAGTAAATTCAGCGCCTGACATACCTAACTCTGATATATCAACATAAAGAAGATATGTACCCATTGGTTTATAGGCGTGTAAGTGTGGGATCTTATTTATGAAGTCTACGGCGTAGTCTCTGTTGGATGTAAGGTGATCAATGAGTTCATTAAACCAGTCTTCTGTTTCATTCATGGCAGCGATTGCCGCAACCTGAGATAAGGAAGTAGCACCACCAGCGGTATTCATAACCTGGGATTTGTTGACGAGCTTATCAAACTTTTCCTTATCGGTAGTATACATACAACCGATTCTAAGTCCTGCCAGACCGAAGGATTTGGAATAACCGAAGAGACTGAGAACTCTGTCGCATCTTTTGTTTCCCAGGCAATAGATACTGTTAAACTGCGCATCAGGATAGATAATATCTGACCAGATTTCATCATTCATGATGAGGATATCATTCTTCTCGCAAAGGCTCATAATATAGTCCAGTTCTTCCTTGGTATAGGTTAATCCATATGGATTATGAGGGTTACATAAGCCTAACATTTTAGTATTTGGAGTTATGACTTTTTCTATAGCGGTAAGATCCATTTTTCTTGTGGAAGTATCTATACTTACTGGTGCACATACCGGAGTTGCCCCGGCGGAGATGCAGGCTTCCCTGAATAAGAAGTCACATGGATCAAAGACGATCATCTCATCACCCGGTTTTAAAAAGGTCTGTGCAATCTCAAACATCGCTCTGGCTGCACTGTCTATCGGTAAGACGAGTTCTGGGTTTATATCTTCATTCTTTCTTCTTTTCACATATCTTGAGAATGATTCCTTAAATTCTTTTAAGCCCATTCTTGGGGTATAGGAGAAATAGCCGTCTTCAATATATTCTGCCATGGCTTTCTTTATGGCTTCAGCACATGGATAATCAGGATCAGCTGCAGTTAAGGGGATAATACCGTCTTCTACTTCAGCCCAGCGGAAATTGAAGGCTTTCTTTTTTAAGGCGTCAAGATTTATTTTTTCATCAGCGAAATTATTCATAGTTTATATCTCCTACAAATGAAATTATATATTATCTTTATTATTTTGTGATTTGTGATTATTTAATGTGTAAATTATGTAAAACTGTAGTTTAATAATAGTAGTCAAGAGGATTGTTTATGAAGACCAGAGAGATTGCCGAAATTGGTATTTTATCAGCTTTAATGATTGTGTTTACGATGCTGTCGGGGTATTTTCAGATTGGTACTTTAACCCTTAATCTGGCACTGGTGGTTATCGTCGTGGCGGCCTGCCGATATGGAAAACTGGTAGGTTTTCTGGTGGGTGCCATTAATGGTGTCGTTATACTGTTACAGCCGGCAACTGCGGCCTTTTATGCCGTATCTTTTATCGGTACCTTACTGATATGTCCTTTAAAGACAGGGCTTGCGGGTTTAGTGTGTGCGATAGTCTATGATCTATTAAAAGATAAGAATCAGAAACTGGCAGTCGGTATAGCGGGCGCTTTAGTACCGATTACCAATACCGGAGTATTTATTCTTGGTTCTGTTCTATTCTTTAAAGGTATATTCGGTCAGCTGATTACGATCTTTGTGACTGTCAACTTTGTCGTAGAACTTATTACAACAGTAGTTTTATCACTGGCAATCGCCTATATTCTTAAGGCCAGAAGATAAATGTTTACGTTAGCTGGTATTGTAGTACATGGGCAGGCTAGAGGCTCTAAGGTAGGTATGCCTACTGCCAATATAGCTTTGCCTGATACACTGAAAGATATCGAATACGGAGTTTATGCCTGTGTGGTATATCTTGATGAGAAGAAATACCTCGGAGTAGTCAATATCGGTAAAAGACCGACTGTTGATGATAAGGAAAGTATTGAAGTTCATATCCTTGATTTTGATGAAGATATCTATGGTAAGGATATAAGACTTGATGTATATGAATATCTTAGACCGATAAGAAAATTTGATTCACTTGAAGAAGTTAAAAATCAGGTAGATAAGGATATCATTAAGACTGAAGAAATACTGAAAGACTTTATTTAAAGTCTTTTTTAATAGATGTTATATAATTAAGATATGGCGAGAAAATATGTCATCAATGAACTTGATTCACGTAAGTCTTTTGGAAGTGTAGAAGATAATTCTTTTAAGCTGGTCAAAAAGGTTATGGTTGATGATAATCATGTACTGGAAATATATGATGATGATCCTGATAACAATCCTGAAACAGTAAATGAGAAACTGAATGACGCGTTAAATGAGGCAAAAGCTGCCAGTGCTGCCAAGGATGTCTTTTTAAGCAATATGTCTCATGACATAAGAACACCAATGAATGCGATCATGGGTATGACGCGTATTGCCATGCAGCATATCGATGAAAAGGGCAGAGTAAGTGATTCTTTAAATAAGATAGATTCCGCATCAAAACATTTATTATCTTTAATAAATGAAGTACTGGATATGTCACATATTGAATCAGGCAAGTTTGAGATTGATAATTCTTTGTTTGAATTATCTGATCTTGTACATCAGACATATGTTGTGGTAAGTCCTCAGGCGGCTGCCAAGAATCAGAACCTGAAGTTTGATATAAGTGATATCTCATATGAATTACTTAAGGGTGATAAGGAAAGACTGGTACAGGTCTTTGTCAATATCATCAATAACGCTGTCAAGTATACACCTGGTGAAGGTCATATAAAGGTATCGATAAAAGAAAAGGTTGAAAAGAATATGGTTCATCTTCTTTTTGAATGTGAAGATGATGGTATAGGTATGTCGGAAGAATTCCAGAAGAAACTGTTCATACCTTTTGAAAGAGAAAAAGAATCGGTTACCAATAAGGTAGAAGGTACAGGTTTAGGTTTATCAATAGTCGGCAAACTGATCAAACAGATGGGTGGAAAGATCGGCGTAAGAAGTGTACAGAATGAAGGTTCTACTTTTAATGTCGATGTAGCTTTGGAATATGTCGTAGATAATTCGGCTAATGAAGCGTTTAGGAATGCGAATGTCATTCTGGTATATAAGGATAATAAACCTGAAGATTATTTCATAAATTATCTTGATAATCATCATGTGAAATATCATGAGGCATCTGATCCGGATAAGATTCTTTCTATTATTACCGGTATGAATATCCAGAATGAAGAGATTGATTATCTTATTCTTTACGATCTGGAAGCCAATAAGGATTTCTATGAACTGGCAGCGTACTTAAAGACTGTCATACCATCTGAATCAAAGATTATCTATCTTTCTTCAGCGGATATGGAAAATATTGAATACAGATGTCATAAGGCAGGTATCGATATTGTTTCGACACTTCCTTTCTTTGCGAGAAGTTTCAACCGTGTAATGTCTTCTATCAATCCTGAAGATATAAATTCTAAAGGAAATGATGAACTCTTACTTGAAGGAAAGAAGATCATGGTGGTTGAAGATAATGAACTCAATGCGGAGATCGCTTTAGAAATATTAGAGGGTATCGGGGCAGAAGTTACCTTATGTGAAAACGGTAAGATTGCGTTTGATAAATATCTTGAAGATGAAGAAGGAACTTATGATCTTATTATGATGGATATACAGATGCCTCTAATGAACGGCTATGAAGCGACTAGGGCAATAAGAAGTGCCGGAAGAAAAGACAGTGAAAGTATTCCGATTATTGCGATGAGTTCCAATGCGTTTATGGAAGATATCAGGAAGAGTGAAGATGCGGGTATGAATGCCCATATCTCCAAACCGATGGATATTGAAAAACTGTATGAAGTATTAAGGAAAAATCTCTGATGCTGAAGGATTATCAGAAGGAATATATCGATAATATAAAAGAAATAAAAAAGATCTGGGGAAAGATCTATGATCTTGAAAACCAGTCTTTTTCAAACTGGTATGAAGGTATACAGGAAGTCAAAAACAGAACCGAAGAACTGGGCGAGAAGAATACCCGTCTGTTAAGAGAGTTTCTTTTTTCCAATCTGGATAATGTATATGAACTTGATGAAGAAGAAATTAATAATCTCAGAGAATTTTCTAAAGAATTAAAGACCGGAGTAGAAGATATCGATTACGGACTGGATGTCGTTATACATCAGACATTACTGAGTTATTATCGCAGAAAGAAAGATACCGAAAATATCATTGAAGAGTTATATCATCTGGGGATAGCCTATTTTTATTTTTCCAAGAATCTTAATGATTATATCGACAGAGATGATAATGAATATATGTATAAGGCCTATCTGGTCTTTTCCGAAGGGGGCTTCATATATTGACTATATCGACAGTTTTAAGAATGATGAGACTAAAGGTTATATCATAAGATGTTTTGCGAATGTGCAGATATGTATAAATGACGGTAAAAGAAAGATTGCGATAGGAAGAAGAACTCTGGAGATACTTCAGGATAAGAAGGTACAGGAGAGTGCTCCATCATTACCTTGGGATCTTTTTATCCGTAAGACCCATCAGCAGATGTCTGCCAACCGTACCATTTTTTCTAGGACTTCCCTGACGCCTGAAGATTCAGCTACTGTCTTAAATTCCTGCAATGTCTTTTATTCGGAACAGACACTCAATGAACATATCCATGATGTACGTTTTGTCTGGGCATATTATGATATGCTGCACATGTGCGGATTTATAAGCGATGAAGAGATGCTGAAGTATCTTGAAAGTATCATTGAAGATTTTGAGATCGATGACTACAGTGATGATGGACAGTGTGTAAATATCTCATTAACCGGGCATTATTCATATATGTGCGGTGAAAAGCCGGAACTTTATGAAACACATAAAAAGCGTATTCAGGAATACAATCAGCGTATGGTAAATACTGTTTTAAATCTTCCATATGAAAATATCAATGATTACTTCCTGACCTTCTTAATGAAACTGACCGTTCTTGAATATGTGGAAGTTGAAGGGGCTATGTCCTATAAGGATCTCATCAGAAGAATTATTGTTCGATATGCACCGTTACTTTATGTCAACAATATGGTAGAAGGGGATATTGCCATCCTTCTTACCGATTACATCATGAAAGAAGATCCATCATACTTTGATGGTATAAAGGAATTTGATTCATATACAGATATAAATGATAAACATGAAGAGATAAATGATTATCTTAGGGAAGGATGTCTATACTCCGATATCGGTTTACTGCTGATAGGCTATTCAAGAAGAGACAAGAAAAGAGATTATCTTGAAGATGAAAGAAATGTCACTCATAAACATGCCATGGCAGGACACAGGGTTCTTTCAATCCATGAAACAACAAAGAAATATGCGGACCTGGCCTTAGGACACCACAGCTATTATGAAGGCTCTAAAGGATATCCCGAAGAGTATGTAAGACTTAAGTCAGATTATCGACTGATGGTTGATATAGTGTCCGTTGTATCCTATATCTGCAAGACTGTCCTTGACTATAAGATGGATTTTGAAGAGATTATCGATAATATCCGCAACAACCGTCAGAAACAGTTTTCACCGTTACTGATACCTTATTTTGATGATGATGTCTTTGCAGGAAAGATTAAGGAAATTCTTGATACAAGGTATGACTATCATTTAAGAAGTATCTATGAAGAACTGAAAAAGCCCATCGTGTGATGGGTTTTTATTTGGGGGATTGTACCTTTTACTACCTTTTGAGCAGGGAAAATTGCACCTTTTGCTGAAATTGAGGTTTTTTGAGGTATTTCATTGAGGTTTTTTGTGATAACCAGCAGAAATTTAATTGAATGTAAACACATAATATGTTATCATTAATTCGTAAAGTACGAAGTAATGAGGTATAAGAGATATGATTATTCTGAATGTAAAACTGGATAATATCTATGGGTTCAATGATTTTGAAATAAACTTTACTTATCCTAAAAAGGTTGTCAATTCTATTATTGATGATGAATATCTGGAGGGAAGAGAACGTTTCCGTTATAAGAAGGCTGTTGTTCTGATGGGCAGCAATGCAACAGGAAAGACAAGTCTGGGTAAGGCATTATTGAGAATAATATCTTTTATCAATAACGGTAATTATTCTTTACTGTATGAAATGCTGAGCGATGATACAGGATCTATGGAAATTGATTTTGTGAATGAGGGATTTGTACTGCATCGTCTCAAGGCATTTATCAGTAAGAAAGATGAGAATGTCGAACTTCATTATTACTATACAGATATTGATAAGATGGATTCTTATGAGAAATGTGTGGAAAAACTGAAAGATAAAAGTGAGGAGGCTTTTTCTTCTCCTAAGGCTTTAAGAATGCTTACAGGATATATTAACTGCCGCTTTGCCTATCCGGAGATTGTAAACAGTTTAAGATATGACAGTATTGATCTGGATATCTTTCTTAAGACACTGAAATGTGTACTGGGTACTCTTGATCCTACTTTAAAGGATATAGAATTTTCCAAAGATCTTACCGATACCATCATAATTCGCAGGAAGAATTCCGAAATAATCATTCAGGATGGAAAACTGTTAAATAGAGATGTACTTTCAAGTGGAACGATTGAGGGTATTGATGTAGCGATATTCCTGGCTTCTATGGCCAGCAAGGATAAGACTTTCTATTACTGTGATGAACACTTCTCCTATATACAGAGTGATATAGAAAAAAGAATATTCGGACTGATGTTAGACAGGATAGAGAATAATGAACAGCTTATCTTTACTACTCATAATACCGATATGCTGGATCTTAATCTTCCTAAACATTCATATGTCTTTTTAAGAAAGAAACTGGAAGATGGAGAATACAAGGTTAGTGCGGTATCAGCGTCTGATATATTAAAGAGAAATACTGATTCTGTAAGGTGTGCACTTGAAAATGATATATTTGGTTCTCTTCCTGATGATTCTCTTCTTGATGAACTGGAGAAGGAGGAATACAGGTGAGAAGAAACTGTATGTATCTAGTAGAGGGCCCATGTGAAAGAAAACTGATTGAAGCATTAAAAGAAAATCCCAGTAAAATAATTCCCGGGAAAATAAAAGTATTTAACGTTATACAGGATAAAATACCAAAATCCGTTCTGCTGTCTGTTCAGCCGGATACGATGATGGTGCTGGTATTTGATACGGATGTCGTTAAAACAGATGTTCTTAGGGAAAATATACGTTCTTTAAAAAGATACTGCCAGAGAGTAAGCATCGTATATCTGGCTCAGGTTCTTAACTTTGAAGATGAAATAATCAGATGTACAGATGTATCTAAAGCTGAAGAACTTACAAAAAGTAAAACCATCGCAAACTTCAAATCTTCTGTAAACAGGATGAAAGCCTATGATTTCCGTATGAGTCTTGAAAGACATAAACTGGATATGAATAAGCTGTGGAATAAGAAAACTTCAAAAGAATTCAGTTTTATCGAACAGAACCATAAACTGGTTAAGATCTGATGAATGAAGGACAGAGAAATTTCTTTGTCTTTTTATTTGCCACTGATAGTAGCAAATACGGTAGCAAATAAAATGTAAATTTTTATAAATAATAATAGATATTATTGATTAAGAGATAATATTTAGGAATATTAAATATTATGAGAAAGAAAAACAGTGTTGTACTGACAGTACTGATGGTAGTGCTGCTTGTAGGGGCAGTAGGATATTTTGTGTATGACAGATATACTGCAAATAAAGTAACAGTAACTGAAGAAACAGTAGAGGATACTGTAGAAGAAGAACCTGTTGAAGAAGAACCGGTAGTCTTAAGAAGACCTGTAACAATCAAAAACCAGGTTTCTACTCCAGTTAATGCATATAATCTCAAAGTCAATATTCAGGTAAGTTCTGATTATGATATGGTCTATTCTCCTGGTAACCGTAAGGGATACCGATATGGTCCATCCATTATGAAACATGATGATGGAACTATTGATATGTGGATGTCTAGACCCGGAAATAACTCTACCATGTGGGACTATATAGCCTACAGGCACTATGATGGAACAGAGTGGTCAGAAGAAGAGATTGTTTTAAAGCCTACACCGGGATCCATGGATCAGTGCTCATGCTGTGATCCGGGTGTGATCTACTTTAACGGTTATTACTATCTTGCCTATACAGGAACTGCCAATTATGAAATGGGTGGTATGGATAATTCAGCATTCGTCGCTAGAAGTGAAAATCCTAACGGTCCTTATGAAAAATGGAACGGTTCTTCCTGGGGAGGAAATCCTTATCCGTTAGTATATTTTACGGAAGATCAGGTTAACTGGGGATTAGGAGAAGTAAGCTTTGTATCTTTGAATGATGAACTTTATGTCTATCATTCATATGTATCAGGTGCAGAAGTAAGTGTCAGACTGTGGAAAGCTGATATGTCAGAAAACTGGCCTTCAACAATGAGTTTCTATGGCGCTGTATCGTATAGAGATACTGTTGATTCATATGATATTGTCTATGATGAAAACCTTAAAACCTTCTTTGCGTTTACGATTAAGGATCGAATGAGTGCTTCTTCATGTCTTGAAGTTCTGGCTTCAAATAATGGAAGAGACTTTGTAAGAGTAGCCTATATCAAGGGCAACATCATGAACTATTCTCATAATATGGGTATTATGAAGGATGAATACGGTCATATCAATTCAGCTGAAACTCTGATGATAGGTTATGCCTTTGGTGAATCATGGGGCGCATGGCCGCTTATCCTGCAGGATATGGATATAAGTCTCGTGAATTAAAATAGTTTAAATAATCTTAAACTATTTTTTATTTTATTGATAAAACATATTAATTAATTAAAATAAATATTATGAAAAAGAACAGAATACTTGTATTTCTGATAGTGCTGGCAGCTTTGGTGCTGGTGGCAGAAATATATCTTATAAACATAAACAGTGTTAAACCGGAAAACAATACATCCACAGATGTAAGTACGGATGATAGTACACCATCTGAAGATACAGTAAGTTCAGTAATTGATGTCACTATATCGGAAGATTATGAAACCATCTATTCACCAGGTGGTAATAAGGGTTATCGATATGGTCCATCCATTATGAAACATGATGATGGAACAATCGATATGTGGATGTCTAGACCCGGTAATAACTCTACCATGTGGGATTATATTTCCTACAGACACTATGATGGAAACAGTTGGTCATCTGAAGAGATTGTCTTAACACCAACAC
Source organism: Erysipelotrichaceae bacterium (assembly GCA_030523555.1). Lineage (GTDB taxonomy): Bacteria > Bacillota_I > Bacilli_A > Erysipelotrichales > Erysipelotrichaceae > Colivicinus. The sequence continues at coordinate 5,453 of JAUNIH010000009.1, read as the reverse complement.
CAGGATCAAAAGATCAGTGTTCGTGCTGTGACCCTGGAGTAATCTATTTTGACGGGTATTACTATCTTGCCTATACCGGAACATACAGCTCTGAATTAAACGGTGCCAATAACTCGGCGTTTGTCGCAAGGAGTAAATATCCTGATGGTCCATATGAAAAATGGAATGGTTCTTCATGGGGAGGAAGTCCTGAACCTATCATTGAATATGACAACGATCCAAATTACTGGGGCATAGGGGAAGTGAGTTTTGTGAGTGATGGAGAAGATCTCTTTATATATTACTCATTTATCAATGATGTGGAGATTAGTGTAAGACTGTGCAAGGCAGATCTTGTGGAGGACTGGCCTTTGACTATCAGAGAAAAGGGTTCAGTATCTGACAGGGATACGATAGATTCATATGATATAGTCTATGATGAAAATCTTAAGACATATATCGCATTTACCATTAAAGACAGAATGAGTGAGATATCATCTCTTGAAATACTTACTTCATCTAACGGTAAGAACTTTGAGAAGGTATGTACTGTAAAGGGTAATATTATGGATTATGCCCATAATATGGGTATTATGAAGGATGAATCAGGTCATATCAATTCAAGTGATACACTTACCATAGGTTATGCCTATGGTAAGAACTGGGGATCATGGTCAATGATCTTACAGGATATAAATATAAATCTTATAAACGGATAGAATATATAGAATAATTAGTATGAAAGGGCTGGGTGACAGTCCTTTTTAAATGGAAAAATGAGTGTTAATTCAGGGCAAACTGATGATAATAAGTAATTTGTGGTGTTATTTGGAGAAAAAATCTCTGAATAGGGAATTTTATAATATTAATTCGCATATTCTTGGCTAACTAAATTAGAACTAAATTCAATATGTTTAAAAACTCTCTGTTAAGCCTTTTTGTGAAGGTGACTTGCACAAACTCAATTGAAAAAATGGTCAAAACATACACAAACTCGGATGAAAATGCTATATTTTTCCAAATCTATGAAAAAAAGTGAGATTTGGTAAATTATAGATGTATACATAATAACCATAGATGTTTTTTATATAGGGATATTGTGTTATAATTTACCAAAAGAGATAAAAAAAGTGAGATTTGGTAAAATATAAATAGGAGTAAAAGTATGATTATCGGTAGAGAAAGGGAAATAAAAGAACTTAGAGATGCCTATGACAGCGATGTTTCTGAGTTTGTGGCTGTATATGGAAGAAGAAGAGTAGGCAAGACTTTTCTGATAAGAGAAACTTTTCAGGATCAATTTATCTTTCAGCATGCTGGTATCTACAGGGGAAAAAGAAAAGAACAGCTTGAGGCGTTTGGGGATGCACTGAGTTATGCCGGATTAAAGGATGTTAAGACACCTGAAAACTGGAAAGCGGCATTTAATCTTCTGAAGGATCTGATTTTATCAAGTGACAGTAAAAGAAAAGTAATTTTTATAGATGAACTGTCATGGATGGATACACCACGCTCTGATCTGATAATGGCTCTTGAACATTTCTGGAACAGCTGGGCTTCGGCAAGAAAAGATATTCTGCTGATAGTGTGCAGCTCTGTTACTTCATGGATGATAAACAAGATTATTCATAACAAGGGTGGTTTATATAACAGACTTACATACCGTATACACCTTGAACCTTTTACGCTTCATGAATGTGAATTATATGTTGAAAAGTCACATCTTGAGATGAGCAGATACAACATTATGGAAGCCTATATGATAATAGGTGGTATTCCTTATTACTGGGGTTTTATGAAGAAAGAGTATTCTCTTTCGCAGAATATAGATGAGATGTTCTTTAAATGGAATGCAGGACTTTCCAATGAATTCAAATATCTGTTTTCTTCTCTGTTTAAAAATGCAGAAGATTATATCACTATCATTGAGACTTTATCTTCAAAGATATCTGGTTTAAGCCGCAATGAAATACTTGAAATAAGCGGGTTAAAAGGAAGCGGAGACTTCAGCAATAAACTGGAAGAACTGGAACAGTGTGGATTCATACGTTCTTATGTTCCTTATGGAAACAGAAAGAAAGATATGAAATATCAGCTGATAGATCCTTTTGTGATATTTCATTATCATTTTCTTGTTGGCAAGAGTACTGATGAACATTTCTGGAGCAATCAGTTGGATACTCCTAGACATAATGTGTGGAGTGGACTGGCTTTTGAAAGAATATGCCTGCTGCATATAAATGAAATAAAGAAGGCTCTAGGAATATCAGGAGTTCAGACAGAAGTTTATACCTGGAGCTGTAAAGAAGATCTGGAGAAGGGTTTATCGGGTTCACAGATTGATCTGGTCTTGGAAAGAAGAGACAGAGTTATAAATCTGCTGGAGATGAAATTTTCTTCAGGTCCTTATGTCATAACAAAGGATACGGATATGGATTTAAGACGCAAAAAGAATGACTTTAAAACTGCAACAAAAACTAAGTCGGCTGTACATACGACAATGATTACTCCTTATGGGCTGATGAAAAATGCCTATGCGGGAGATATACAGTCTGAAGTGACAGTTGAAGATCTTTTTAAAGAATAAGGGGAATTATTATGGATGTAGAAGTATTGAGTGTTTCTAGCAGAGGACGAATTACGATTTCTAAGGATATAAGAAAAAAGATGTCTATATCAGCAGGAGATAAATTAATGGTATATACAGAAGGTGAAAATATCTTTCTGAAACCTGTAAGATCTTCTGTTGATGAAGAACTTAATCAGGAAGATATTTTGATTACTAAAAAATAGGAGTTGGTTAATAAAAGTAGGAATTGAAGAGTAAAAAAGTAGGAATTCAGTCTCTTCTGAAGAGGTCTCTGGTGTAGACCTTTTCTTTTACATCATATAGACATGAATCATATCTGTTGGCAATGATATCTATGAAAACTATACAGGTAACTTATATTCTTTAATTGCTGTATCGATAACATCTTATATATTCATCTTCAGACATTAAAGAATAATGTTTACTGATTATATCCTGGAATACAGGATTGACATTATCTTTACCAGTGATAAGCCAATAAGGTTTACTGGTGTTTAGATATTCCAGGACATCTTTAGCTATCTGAGGATTACTGTCGTTCCAGTGGGTCTGGGAAGTAAAATACCTGTAGCATGGTAATATATCTCCGTTAAGGTAATATATTGAAGGAACATCCAGACCAAGTACAGAGTCTTTTTCTTCTTCAGGTATTGTACTGATGGTGCTGTTTATGGTTTTGTGCAAAGCTATATGTTCTCCGTTTTTGAGTTTGGCGTATTCCTGTTTCATATTGCGGATACTGCGATAGCCATATAAATACAGAACTATCAGCAGCAGAATAACGGCAATTAATGATCTGTTGTTTAAACAGTACATGGAAACAACAGTAAATACCGGTACATATATGCAGAAATAATGTACATACTGGTTGGCATACAGTAACATAATCAGATTAAATAAAACAAGCGAAAGAAGAATTCCATCAGTAAAACAGAAGTGTTTTTCTTTGTATACTTTGTAAAGAATCATAATAACTGAAGAAAAAAGAGGAGTATATAGAACAAGCCACCTCTGTGAAAAGGTTAAAGCGTCTTTAGTTATGCCTAAATACATGAAATTATGAATAAATGTAGCATACAGCATATCATAGAGGCCTCCCTGAAGATAAAAATACAGGCAGATAAGAGAGCTTATACATATTACTCCAGATAATCCTGATATAAGATTCATAAACAGATTTTTATATTCTTTATGAACGAAAAGATAAACCATTATGGCAAACACACCAGCTACGATAGATATGGCGTTATTTACTCTGATAAAGGCAATAACAGCGAAACATATTCCGTATATAAAGGAATATACATATTTATGCCGGATATCATTTTTAACATTTACAGCGTATTTTATAAAAAGATAGAGGCATATAACGATAAAAGGCATACTGTATTCTTCAGTATAGTTTCCGTTCTGGAAAGTCCAGAGATAATAAAGAGAACTTACAGTCAGGGTAAATATTAAAGTGGATAATGATGTGTTTAACAGATTACCTGTTTCAAGCAAGAGTTTAAGACTGATAAAACTGAATACAGTCTGAATAAGGATAAGAGCGTTTCCGTTAAGATATGTACCAAGATACTGAATAAGAAACATAACAGGTCCTTTATGATCAAAGACATCAGTATATAATCTTTTACCGTTTCTAAGACATAAACCTATTAATCTGAAGGTAGCAGAATCACTGCCGTAATTGTATTTATATAAAAAACTTGTTCTGGTGGAAAACAGCAGAAGAAATAGAAAAACAGCTAAGAAAAGCAGTATGTTTTTAAAGATTTGACGTTTACTGTCAGTCACAACATAAATATATCATGGATATATTAAAAAACCAGCACCCTTTAAGGATGCTGGTAATGTATATATATGATTAATCTCTTCTGAATAAATCTCTTGTATAGACTTTTTCTTTTACATCGTCTAGACACATATCATATCTGTTGGCTATGATAGCCTGAGACTGTTTCTTGAACTTGGAGAGGTTGTTTACAATCTTTGAACCAAAGAAGGTATCACCATCATTAAGAGTCGGTTCATAGATTATGACTTCGGCACCTTTGGCCTTGATACGCTTCATAACACCCTGGATAGATGACTGGCGGAAGTTATCGGAGTTAGACTTCATGGTTAATCTGTATACCCCTATAACAACTTTTCTTTCCTTATTCGAATCATATTCCGCACTGTTTCCATAGGCTCCGGCAATATCTAATACTCTGTCCGCAATAAAGTCTTTTCTTGTACGGTTTGATTCAACGATGGCACTCATCATGTTCTGAGGGACATTTTCAAAGTTAGCCAGCAACTGTTTTGTATCCTTAGGAAGACAATACCCGCCATATCCAAATGAAGGGTTATTGTAGTGTGTACCGATTCTTGGATCTAGACATACACCATTGATGATAGACTTTGTATCAAGTTCTTTCATTTCGGCATATGTATCAAGTTCATTGAAGTAGGATACTCTTAATGCGAGATAAGTATTGGCAAAGAGTTTTACAGCTTCAGCTTCTGTATATCCCATTATAAGCGTATCGATATTTTCTTTAAGAGCACCCTCTTTTAAAAGATTAATAAAGGTATTTGAAGCTTCATATTCTTTAGGATTATCTAAATTACAGCCGACAATAATTCTGGAAGGATAAAGATTATCATATAGAGCTTTGGATTCTCTTAGAAATTCAGGTGAGAATAATATCTTTTCCGTGTTTTTTTCTTTTCTTATTTTTTCTGTAAATCCTACAGGGATAGTTGATTTGATGATGATGTAAGCATCTGGATTATTATCCAGAACAAGATCTATTACTGTTTCTACAGCTGATGTATCAAAGAAGTTCTTCTTGGGATCATAGTTTGTAGGGGCAGCTATGACTACATAATCAGCATC
>JAUNIH010000067.1 GCA_030523555.1 Erysipelotrichaceae bacterium | reverse complement strand
GTATCGGGACATTTTCCCTTTGGATTGGTTGAGACATTTTCGCTTTGGAATCACAGAATGAAGGGAAATACTACCCAAAAATACGGGTTTTTTATATAATATATTTAACTGATAAAGGGAAAAGAAGATGAGCTCGAAAGACAGAAAGAAAATTATATATATACTGACAGCTGTATTGGCACTTGTCTTTCTGTTTATCAATTACAGTGTAAGTTTAGGAATTATACTGGGCTTTCTTTTCTGTTTTATCAATCTTAAACTGGTCTATAAGGCGATGGAAGATACCTTTGAGAAGACATCGGTATCTCTGTTTTCCAAAAATCTTTTACTGAGATTTGTCTTACTGGCCGTTTTTATATTTCTGAGTGTATATTTTGCGCCGTATTTCAGTTTTGCGGGTATTACCATCGGTATGGTTATGGCGCTGTTTGAATCTTTATGTGAAGAAAGGAAGGTGCGCTAGTGTTTGACAACCTGTTTGGTATTCAGCCGGCAGTAGTATATATTGCCTTAATCAGTATCGTTATTGCGGTCTTTCTGATAATAGTGAATATCAGTCTTAAAAAATATGATCCGTTGAGTAAACCTAAAGGTCTGGTCTTACTGGTGATGATGTTTGCGGAAATGATTGATTCATTAGTCAAGGAAAAGACCAATGAAAGGGTAGCGAAATTTCTGACACCTTACATTATGACGGTGGCGGTATATATTTTCTTAAGCAATATTGCAGGATTATTTGCGATTGAGTGTCCGACATCAAACTTTTCGGTTACACTGGTCCTGGCTCTTATTACCTGTACGATGATTGAGGTCTTCTCTATCAGGGAAAGAGGACTTGGAGGATATATCAAGACCTGGATGACACCGATGTCTATCGTCAATATCATTTCGAAAATATCGACTTTATTATCACTGTCACTTCGTTTATTCGGTAATATCCTATCAGGTACAGTCCTGATGTCAGTTATATATCAGCTTTTGAACAGTATTTCTTCCATGATTCCGTTAATTGGCGAAAAGTTCAATATTATCGGTGTTATGGTAGCCCCTGTTCTGCATGCCTACTTTGATATCTTCTCAGGGTTCATGCAGGCGTTTATCTTTGTAATGTTATCAGTATCATTTATTGGAAATGAATTACCTAAAAAGGAGGAAAACTAATTTATGGAAAAGGGTTTATTAGGTATTGCTGCGGCAGTATGTGTATTCGGTGGCTGTGCTACCGGTATCGGTGAAGGTCTTATTATGGCTAAGGCTGTTGAATCTATCGGCAAGAATCCTGATGCGGCTGACAAGATTCAGTCTATGGCTATCATCGGTGCAGCTATTTCGGAAACCTGTGCTATCTACTGTCTATTGATTGCCTTCCTTATCATCTTCGTTTTAGGAGCATAGTTTTATGGATATTCCAAATATTAACGATCTGCTGATGCCAAATATTCCGACAATGGTAACGCAGCTCTGTGCCACGGCTATCCTGTTTTTTCTGATGTATAAACTGGCTTGGAAGCCTGTAAAGAAGATTATGGATACCCGTTCTGAACAAGAACAGAGTAAACTTGATCATGCGGAAGCTATGGCTAAAGAGAACGATCAGCTCAATGAAGCAGCCAAAAAACATGTATCTGAAGCTCATCATATGGCCTATAAGATTATTGAAGAAACCAAGGCTGATTCTGAAGCCATAAAGGAAGAAATTGTAGCTGAAGGAAAGAAAGAGGCTCAGGAACTGATCGATAAGGCAAATTATACAATTGAACAGGAAAGAGAAGCCATGATTGAAAACATTCATGATGAAATCATTGATGTGGCAATGGCGGCTACGGAAAAGCTTATTTTATCCAAGATGGATGAAAAGGCTGATAAGGAAAGTATAGATCATTTTATCAGGGAAGTCAGCGATGCCAAAATATAATTTCGCAGAAAGGCTGATGGTTCAGGCGCGAAAAGAAGATAAGGTAGAACTTTTCTTTAAAGAGATATGGCGTCTGAATGACTGGCTGAATAAAAACAGTGAACTCAAAAGGGATATAGATTCAACGGAGATCGAAGGATCAAGAAAATGGTCTATCCTGAAAGAATCAATCAGACCGGAGCTTGACGGGGAAGTTTTAAGACAGTTTTTTGTCATAGATGAAAGTACGCCTTTTGAATATACGCCTTCCAATCTTTCCCATGATTTCATAAACAACTACTACAAGGATCATGGTGTAAGTCTTGGTCAGGTTTACAGCGTAAATGAACTTGATGATAAGACACTCATTGAGCTTCAGAAAACTTTCAGTGATCTGCTTAAATATGATGTAGTATTTGAAAATATCATTGATAAGGATCTTATCGGTGGGGTAAAGGTTATTGTCGGAGATCATATCTGGGATGGTACATATAAGGCCAAGGTTGACAGATTAAAGAGAAATCTCAAGGCTGTCAATGAAGAATATGATAAGGATACTGTAGCTTCAAGCGTACTCAACAATATAAACAGTTATACCAAGACGCAGGTAATTCAGCGATCATATGAAAAGATGGGCGTAGTACAGAGTGTATCTGATGGTATTGTCAATATCACCGGTCTTAATAATGCGATGGCTGGTGAATTACTTAATATTGATGATCATATGGCGATGGTCATGGACCTTAAGGAACATGAAGTAGCGGCTATACTTTTAGAAAATACAACTGAAGTATCCAAGGGTTCCAATGCCTTTTTAACCAAGAAGGTTATGGAAGTTCCGGTTGGTGATAATCTTTTAGGAAGAGTAGTGGACGCTTTAGGTAATCCGATTGATGGAAAGGGCGTTATTCATAATGACGGTTTCCGTCCTATTGAAATGGAAGCTCCGGGAATTATCGACAGAGAATCCGTAAATGAACCTTTAGAGACCGGTATCAAGATGATTGATTCGATGATACCTATCGGTAAGGGCCAGAGAGAACTTATCATCGGTGACCGTCAGACCGGTAAGACCGCGATTGCGATTGATACGATCATCAATCAGCGCGGCAAGAATGTCAAATGTATCTATGTTGCCATAGGTCAGAAGAATTCGACAGTTGCCCAGATTATTGAAAAACTCGAATCCAATAAAGCTTTAAGTTATACAACTATTGTGGTGGCATCTGCCTCTGATTCGCCAGCCCTACAGTATATCGCTCCATATTCTGGAACGACCATGGGCGAATACTGGATGAACAACGGTGAAGATGTTCTGATCATCTATGATGACTTAAGTAAACACGCGATTGCCTACCGTACAATATCACTGCTGTTACGCCGTCCTCCAGGAAGAGAAGCCTATCCGGGTGATATCTTCTACCTGCATTCCAGACTCCTAGAAAGAAGCGGTAAGTTATGCAAGGAAAGAGGAAACGGTTCTTTAACAGCTTTACCAATTATTGAAACTCAGGCAGGTGATATCTCTGCCTATATTCCAACAAACGTCATTTCGATTACTGATGGTCAGATATTCCTGCAGACCGATCTTTTCAACAGTGGTATTAGACCAGCCATTGACTATGGTCTATCCGTATCACGTGTCGGCGGCTCTGCACAGTATAAGGCAATACGTAAGGTAGCCTCAAGTCTTAAGCTTGAACTTTCACAGTATCAGGAAGTATTATCCTTCTCGAAGTTTGGTTCAGACCTTGATACCTCTACCAGAAATATCATCTCCCATGGTCAGCATCTTACTGAGCTTTTAAAACAGCCTCAGTATCAGCCTATGTCCATGGAAGATATGTGTGTCTTACTGTTCGCCAACAGTAAGGGTGTCATCGATCAGGTTCCAATAGACAGAATGAGAGAATTTGGAAAGGGATTACTGCAGGAGATGCATAATTCCCATCTTGAACTCATTCATTCGATACGTGACAAAAAAGAGATTGAACTTACGACAGCCGATAATATGGATGTCGCCATCAAGGAATATCTGAAACAGTTTAAAGAAGGTTACTGATGGCTCAGCTCAATCTCATCAAAAAAAGACTGAAGTCTGTTGAATCTACGCAGAAACTGACGGGAGCTACAGGACTTGTAGCTTCGGTCAAGATGCAGCGTTACCGTTATAAGATACAGACCTCCGATCAGTACAGCGAAGATATCTACCGTTTTATCGAAGCTCTTTTTTCCACTACGGAAAATATTGAAAACCCGTATCTTAAAAAGGGAGAGATCGATAATCCGGCATATCTTATTATCTGTGGTGATTCAGGGATGTGCGGCGGTTTTAATAATGAACTTTTGAAATATACCGTCACGCAGATAGACAAGAAGGTTCCGATATATGTCATCGGACAGGTCGGTTATCTCTGGCTTGAAAAGAACCGATACAATATTCAGAAATACTGTCTGAGTGGTGATGATATTGATGGGGTCTATGAGATAGCGAATATCCTTCTGGAAAAATACAGACGCAATGAGATCAGTGAAATAAATGTCATCTATTCAAGATTTGTGAATACCCTGATGTGTTCGCAGGAAATGGTAAGGGTTCTTCCGTTTAGCTATGAAGGCGAAAAAAGAGATAACATTATCATCTTTGAACCTTCTCAGGATGAACTGATCAATAACCTTATACCGATGTATGTGAAGAGTCTGATAGTAAGGTGTCTTTATCAGTCAAAGACTTCAGAGGCTTCGGCAAGAAAGAATGCGATGGATACAGCCAAGAAGAATGCGGATAAGCTTATTGAAGAACTGCAGCTCAATTATAACAAGGCCCGTCAGCAGGCCATTACCCAGGAAATGAATGAAATCATTTCCGCAAGTGAAAAATAGGAAAGGAGATTGAAATGTTAAATACAGGTGAAGTTGTACAGATTGTAGGACCGGTTATTGATGTCAGATTCAATGAACAGATACCTAAGATTTATAATGCGATTGAGATTCCTTTTGAAGAAAGAAAGATAGTCTGTGAAGTAGAACAGGATATCGGTGACAATAAAGTAAGATGTATTGCCTTAAGCCAGACCAATGGCTTAAAAAGAGGTATGAAGGCCATTGATACCGGTAAAGCTATTGAGGTACCGGTAGGTAAAGAGGTTCTGGGAAGAATGTTCAACCTGATGGGTGACCCGATAGATGGAAGACAAGAGATTCCTGAAGAAGTAAAGAGGGATATCATTCATAAGAAGGCTCCTAGTTTTGATCAGCAGAAGACGGAAGTACAGATACTGGAAACAGGTATTAAGGTTATTGATTTACTATGTCCTTATATCAAGGGTGGTAAGATCGGTCTCTTTGGTGGTGCCGGTGTAGGTAAAACCGTACTGATGCAGGAACTGATACATTCTATTGCGACTGAACATAACGGTTTATCTGTTGTGGCAGGTGTAGGAGAAAGAACCAGAGAAGGTAATGATCTTTACTATGAAATGAAAGATTCAGGCGTTCTTGAAAAGACCGTACTGGTCTATGGTCAGATGAATGAATCGCCTGGTGCCAGAATGAGAGTTGCGCTAAGCGCTTTAACCATGGCGGAATATTTCAGAGATGAAGATAAACAGGATGTCTTACTGTTTATTGATAATATCTACAGATTCTCGCAGGCTGGTTCTGAAGTTTCAGCACTTCTTGGAAGAATGCCTTCAGCGGTTGGATATCAGCCAACACTGGCTTCTGAAATGGGTGAACTTCAGGAAAGAATTACTTCAACCAAGAACGGTTCTATCACTTCCGTTCAGGCGATCTATGTGCCTGCGGACGACCTGACTGACCCGGCGAGTGCGACCGTATTCTCTCACCTTGATGCCAAGACCGTCTTGGACCGTAAGATCGCATCAAGCGGTATCTATCCGGCAGTTGATCCTTTACAGTCATCTTCACGTGCCTTGGAACCGAATATTGTCGGTGAAGAACATTATCAGGTAGCTCAGGAAGTAATCAGTATTCTGCAGAAATACAATGAACTGCAGGATATCATTGCCATACTGGGTGTTGATGAACTGTCTGAACAGGATAAGATTGTGGTCAACCGTGCCAGAAGAATACGTAATTTCCTTTCGCAGCCGTTCATCATTGCGGAAAAATTCTCAGGATATATCGGTAAGTATGTACCGGTAAAAGATACGGTAAGATCTTTCAAGGCTATCCTTGATGGAAAGTATGATGAATATCCGGAAACAGCGTTCCTGTTTGATGGTGCCATTGAAGATGTCGATGAAAAAGTAAAGGGCATAAACCGTGATTAAGACTGAATTTATCACCAGGGATGAACATGCCTATTCGATTGAAACAGAAAAGCTGGATGTCCTGTCTACTGATGGAAGAAGAACGATATTAAGTAATCATATGGCGATAATGATGCCTTTACTTATGGGCGTTGTGGAAACTGAATACAATGGCAAGCTTGACCATTATGTCATTGATGATGGTGTTATCTTCTTTGAAAAGAATGAGGCAAGTATCCTGTCTGATAGAGCTGTCAGATGTGAAGAGATAGATACTGAGAAAGCCAAAGCCCATATTGAAAAGGCCAGAAAGATTATCAGTGAATCAGATGATGAAGATGATATCTATAATGCGAAGATGTCTCTTAAATGGAATGAATGTCTTCTTAAGGCCAGGGAAAGATACAGTACAAAAAGATAGTTATCAAGATGTGTCAAACACATCTTTTTAAATTAAAATACATATTCAGGGATGTGTTAGAATTAGTTTGAAAGAAGGGTTTATAAGATGATAATTCAGAGTACAAGAGTCTATATCTGTTCAACTTTATCCAAAGCACAGATTGAAATTGAAGATGGTGTTATAAAGGGTATTTATCCTTATGGAACTAAAGAAGTTGATAAGGATTATGGAGATTTAAGAATTGTGCCTGGTTTCTATGATGTACATACCCATGGCTATCATGGTTATGATACAACAGCCGGTGGTAAGGACGGTCTTAAGAAATGGCTGAAAGATTTACCTTTGGAAGGTGTGTGCGGTGTGCTTCCAACTACCCTGACGCAGTCACATGATACTTTAAAGAAGGCTGTGGCGGAAGTAAAGGAAGTAAGTAAAGAAAATCCAGAAGGCGCAGAAATCCTGGGTATTCACTTTGAAGGTCCATACCTCGATGTCAAATACAAGGGAGCTCAGCCTGAAGAGTATATCGTTAAAGGTACTGTAGAAGAGTTTAAGGAATATCAGGAAGCCTGTGACAATATGATTAAGATCATTACACTGGCTCCAGAACATGATGAAAACTTTGAACTGACAAAATACTGTGCATCAACAGGTGTATGTGTATCACTGGGTCATACCGATACCGATTATGAAACAGCACTTATGGCAATAGCCAATGGAGCTAAGGGTTTCACTCATACATATAACGGTATGACACCTTTAGGACATCGTGCCAATGGTGCTGTAGGTGCAGCCTTCAGATTTCACAGTACTTTTGCGGAGGCAATCTGCGATGGTAATCATTCTACTTTGGCAGCCTTAAATATCTTTTTCAGAGAAAAACAGAATTATGCGGTAATGATTACCGATTCATTAATGTGTAAGGGTTATCCTGTAGGTTCTGTCTTTGATTTCGGCGGTCAGGATGTAGAAATCTATCCTGATGGATCAGCCCATATCACAACCGGTAAAAAACAGCTGGCAGGTTCAACACTAAAAGTCAATGAAGGTATTAAGATTCTTGTAGAAAAGGCTCTGGTACCATTTGAACAGGCCATAGATGCGGCATCATTAAATCCTATGAGATATCTAAATATGGATGATCATAAGGGTAAGATAGAGACAGGTTATGATGCGGATATTGTTGTCCTGAATGATGACTACTCAGTAGTACAGACCTACTGTAAAGGTAAGGCTCAGTTATAAAAGACATAAGAAAAGGGGCTGTTACGAAATAACCAATTCGTAATCAGCTCTTTTCTTTTGAA
>JAUNIH010000066.1 GCA_030523555.1 Erysipelotrichaceae bacterium | reverse complement strand
CTTACATACTTAATTCCTTATCGATTTCTTCAATCGTTTTTTCAAGGATTTCTGCTGAAATCATAATGGTCTTCTGACATCTGATTTCGGGATTATAGTATTTCGGTTTGATATACATGCACTGTCTGCTGCCCAGTTCTTCTTCAAAATTACGGATGAGTTTTGTAACCTTGTTTCGTAAACCGGGTTTATCTTCATGTGCACGGTTTTCCACATACTTTATGGATACAGCCGCAATAGCGCCAGCCAGTCCTCCACAGATATCACCGCACTGCATTCCGGCACCAAAACCTGACAAAAGACGGATATCTTTTAATTCTACGCCTAATGAATAATATTCATTGGCAGCCATAATTACTGATTCCGCACAGTTGTAGTCAGCCTGTGCATATTTCAAAGCCAGATCTTTCAGCATCACCTCTATTATAAGTCTTTAGCCTGACTGTCTCCAAGAGTTAATAATGCGTTTAAGATAATACCGAAGATAGCCGCAGCTGCGATACAAGGAATACTCATACCGAAGAATGGGATATTACCACCGAAGGCATAGTTGCCGCCGATTCCGACAATACTTACTAAAGCGATAACCGCAATATTCTTTGAATCAAACATTGATACGCCCTTATCAATCAGAATCGCAATACCCTGAGCAGCGATAGCGCCGAAGCAGTACACTTCAATACCACCGATTACCGCAAGAGGAATACCATAGATAGTCTGAATTAAAGGTGTGAAACATGATACCAGCATCGCAATAACTGATGCCGCAATCAGTACAGGTACTGAGAAGACTCTGGTAATTGCCATTGTTGAAATGTTTTCACCATAGTTGGTTCCGGCAGGACCACCGACAACACCCGAGATCATATCACACAGACCATCACCAATGAGGTTGTCACCCAATAATGAAATCATATCTCTTTTTTCTTTGCCTTTTTCCTTGGCTACATCATTGATATAGATTTCCAGCTGATACATATGCGCTGTAGATTCAGGAATAGTCGCAATCGCAATAGGCATGATACCGATTAAAGCGTTTAAGGAGAACTTAGGGAAGGTAAATGCCGGTAAGGCAAAGATTGAACCATCACCCAGTTTGAAACTTGAAGCAGCTAAAGCTTCTGCAGGTACAGCTCTGAAAAGACTAACGCCACCTACAAAATAGATAACACCAGCTACTGCACAACCTGTAAGTACACCTAATAATAATGGAAGCTGACTTAATAAGCCCTTTAAGTATCTTGAATATACACATGTTGAGATAAATGTCACAAGCGCAACCACCAACCATAAAGCGGCATTTGTTGAACCAGCTTCAATGACGGCGCCACCTACGCTGTTTCCTACACCCAGGAAATCACCCATTGCGCTACCTGCCAGAGTTAAACCGATAACCATTGATACCGAACCGGTAATAGATGCGGGCAGGAACTTTTCAATTTTTTCAGCACCGAACTTCTTAACAATCAATCCGGCAAAGATTGAGACAAAACCGGACATGATGATACCGAACTGTGCTTTGGAAATAAGTTCTGCAGGAAGAATTCCTGTTGCCTGCCATGAGGCAATCTGTGCTTCAGTTCCTTCAGCCATAGCCATAGCGGATATCGCAGACAGATAAGCGAAGCTGGATCCATAATAGAGCGGAATCTTTTTCTTGGTGATCAGGATGAAGCACAGAGTCGCTAGACCTGACGCAAAGATGGTCGTTGAAACCTGGAAACCGGTAATCAGCGCAACAGTAATGGTTGCCGGAAACATAACGACAACCTGCTGCAGGGCATACAGTATCAGTTTCCCGAATTCCGGTGTCTCTTCAGGAAGATAGCCCATAACTTTTTTGTTTGACATAATATTTTATCCTCTCCTCAGGCTTATAAAGGAAAAATCCCCCTTACCGGAGGATTTCTTAACACCAATATTCCGTTTTAATCCAACCGGATTTAAACCTATTGAAAACAATATACAATAAACACTTATTTAGATTCAATGGAAAATCCGATGAAAACGCTTATATTTTTTAATATTTTATGGATATATGTAAATAATTACATTTATTCTTCTGTTTCAAACTTCTCAGCGCCAAGTTTACATACCAGCGATAAACCGATACATAATACACCTCTTGATACAAAGCCTTCCCAGTCCAGGGCGAATGGAAGATCAAATCCCGGCACAGAACTCTTAAGACACATATGAGCCGCAACATCCGCAACTACCGCTAAGATTATACCTACAACACCATGTACCATCAGTTCATGTGCACCTTCAAAAGTAAACGGTGTGCCTTCTTCTAATTCAATCCTGAAGTAATTGAAAGCCATAAATCCCAGTATCGTTTCATGACCATAGAAGAACAGACCTTCAATACACTGTTCAAAATATTCTTCTTCATGAAACATAAGATTAAGCGGCGCAACCGTTAATGTCTCTGGATGAATAATCATTAAGGCAACGCATATCACCGTCATCACAAGACAATATACAGTAAATAATAATGCGGCAATCTTCCCGAATCGGCATAAAGCCTGAATTTTATCATTTGTCGTTTTCATAAATTTACCCCTGATATATCTAATTATATTCATAATTAAGAATATAATTTAAGAAAAAGAGGTATCTGTATGTGGGGAATAATAGCGACCTGGGTTATGGCCAAAGACGGAATAGATAAGGCAAGTAAACTTTTAAATGATAATTCATCATGTAAGGAGGCCTTACTGGCTGCGATAAAGGATGTTGAAGACAATCCTGATTTCTGGTCTGTAGGATACGGTGGTCTTCCTAATGAAGATAAGGAAGTAGAATGTGATGCGGCATACATGAACGGCGATAATCTGAAAGTCGGCTGCGTTGGCGCCATTAAGGATATCGCAAATCCAATAGAGGTTGCGGAACATCTTTCCCATGAAGATCTCAACAATTTCCTTACAGGAGATGGCGCTAAAAAATACGCAATTGAAAAGGGATTTATGGAAAGGGATATGTTGACGCAGAAGGCAATAAACGCCTACGAAGAAAAAAAGAAATTCTCTAAACCATACAGAGGTCATGACACTATCGGCTGTATCGCCTTGGACAGTAATAATTCAATGTGTGCCGGTACATCTACTTCGGGTCTTTTCATGAAAAGAAAAGGAAGAATAGGTGACAGTCCGCTTATCGGATCAGGATACTACGCTGATTCTCTAATAGGTGGGGCAGCTGCCACAGGGCTTGGCGAAGACATTATGAAAAAATGTATGTCATATGAAATTGTAAGACTGATGTCTGAAGGATATTCACCACAAAAAGCCTGCGAAAAAGCGCTTCTTTCCTACAGCACAAAATTAAAAGGCGACTGTTCGCTAATCGCCATGAATAATAAGGGTGAATTTGGAGCCGCCACCAATATTGATGATTTTTCATTTGTGGTCGCAACGCAAAATCTTAAACCTACTATCTATCGTGTAAGCAGAATTACCGATCATTCCGAGCTGTATCTTCCGGATGAGAAGTGGCTTAGTGATCTTCTAGCTCATATCTGATCGGGATATCATCCTCATCTTTCAACACCCTGATATCAGCTTGAGGCTGATATTTTTTTGATTCATTTAAAGCTTTTTCAGGAGTGTTGTTTTCTTTACTGGTATGGGCAAGAAGGAAGTGTCTTGTGCCTTCGTTGTATAATCGATCAACAATTCTTCCGCATTCTTCATTGGACATATGACCGTTTTCTGATAGGATTCTTAATTTGAGTTCAGGAGGATACGAACCTTTTTTAAGCATATCTATGTCGTGATTGGACTCAATTATCACAAGATCTGAGCCCACCATCTTTTCATAGATTTTAATATCCATATATCCCAGATCTGTAACGTAGGATACCTTTATATTTTCTGTTTCCAGAATATAACACGCACTTCCTGGACAGTCATGAGAGGTCTTTAATGATGTAACATATAGCCCGGGTAATATTTCTGTTCTTTCTTTATACTTTAATGAGTGTGATGTATCAAATTCAAGACGATCAAGAGTGGTCTTACTGCCATATACCGGACACTCTATATGTTTTCTTAAGACTTTTATGCCTTTGGTGTGATCATAATGGGTATGGGTAATAAAAAGAGCTTCAATATCATTTAATTCAATACTGTTCTTATTTAAAGCGTTTCTTATTTTCTTCGTACTTAGTCCCGCATCTATCAGTAAATGATATCTGTCTATACCTATATAGATACTGTTTCCTGTTGAACCTGAGCCGATGGGGATGATATCTATTCTTTTCACAAAACTATCTTATCATGATGTATTATTTAGGTATGGAAAAGACTGCATATTTTGCCGGAGGATGTTTCTGGTGTATTACTCCCATATTTGTAGCGCGTGGTGCCAAGAAAGTTACTGCGGGTTATTGCGGCGGTGAAGAAAAAGACGCCTATTATAAAGCTGTAAAATCTCAGACTACCGGACATCGTGAAACAATAGCCATCACCTATGATGAAGATAGAATATCCTATGATAAGCTGCTTCAGATCTTTCTGGCCAACATTGATCCATATGATGAAGGCGGTCAGTTTATCGACAGAGGTCCATCCTATACAACAGCCATCTACTATAACGATGAAACTGAAAAAGAAAAAGCCTTAAAGGCTATAAAAAATCTTGAAACAAAAACCGGTAAATCCGTAATGGTAAAAGTAGAACCATTCAAGAGTTTCTATGAAGCCGAAGAAGAACATCAGGATTATTACCTGAAGAATCCTGAAGCTTTCGAAGAAGAACTTATACAGTCAGGAAGAAAAAAATAGAAACGGCAACGTTTCTTTTTTAAACAAAAAAGACAATCAACCACGCGATCGTCTCTTCTGATTTTGTATTACTCAAAATATTTCGGGAAGAATCCTTATCCACAGATTCTTTCACAGGGAGTCAATATCATTCTTTACCCTGCATAAATAATATAACACAAAATGTAAGCGTTTTCTATAGGGGAATGATGATATACTTTTTTTAATGGAAAATGAAGAAAAGATAAACGGTCCCAAAGATAATCTGATTGACTATGATTATGAAGAGATGGCTTTAGAAACAATCAGAAAAGATTATCCAGATGCCTCTCATTCCTGTTTCTCAGGAAGATATATCACAGGATACAACCATCTTAATGAACATGTCTTTATGGACAGGGCCGGTGTATGGGCTAAAGGATGGGTACCGATTATTCTTGATATGAATGAAGATGAATTTGTAGAGCTTCTGGTTAAGGAAGGTACAGATCATTTAAAGAATAACAGCTTTGTACATTTTTCAAATTATGATAAAGGATTTATGGGATGAAAATAGTAGTAATTGATGGACAGGGCGGAAGCCTTGGTAAAGCAGTAATAGTTAAACTTCTTGAAGAAAAAATAAATGCGGAAATTATTGCCTTAGGCACAAACTCCGCAGCTACCATGAATATGATTAAAGGTAACGGCATTCAGGGGGCAACAGGAGAAAATCCGGTAGTGGTAAACGCCATAGATGCGGACGTGATTATCGGACCTATAGGAATCCTTGCGGCTAATTCAATGTTGGGGGAAATTACTGAAAAGATGACGATGGCTATCTCCAAATCAAAGGCTTTAAAACTTCTGATACCTTACAACAAATGTAAAGTAGTTATAGCCGGGGTCAAAGAAGACAGCTTCGATAATTATATTAATGAAGTAATTGAACGCATTAAAAAACTGCTCATCTGAGCAGTTTTTTTAATGCCATAACCAGTGCTGGAATAATTATCAGCTGAATGATAATACCAGGAAGTGCTGTTACAAAGACTGCCGCAACCCAGACCGATACTGAATAGGCGCCGGCTTTAAAGATAAACGCATTGGCAAGACCATAGACAACTCTACCTATCAGCATTGCCAGGATCAGTACCACATAGTTTTTAACCATTTCATTTTTGATACCGACATAATCATATAAAAGACCTGTCAGTAAACCATATACCGCAAGCTCAAACACCATTGCCGGAAGCATCATTGCCGGAGGCATACCAAAAATAAAATGTGAAAGGATTGGAGTCAGGATACCTGTCAGTAATCCATAGAAAGGTCCGCAGATAAAACCCGATACAAGTACAGGTATATGCATAGGCAGCACAACCTGACCGGCATTGGGAATAAAATGCAGAAACTGTGGAAGAACGACACCGATGGCAATACACATTGCGGCAAAAACCATCTGTTTGATTGGACTTTTCATAAAAATTAATCTCCTTAAGACATAAAAAAGCCACTATGGCTCAATATATTAACCTTCGTGGCTTTGTTTTTCTTTTGACAGACTTCGTGTCTGGCTAATAAGAGTATATCATTCTTTAAATGATATTATCTATCATAAATTCAACAAATTTCTTTTCTTCTAGAGGCCTTGAGTACAGATACCCCTGAATATAATCGGCACCGGTAGAAGCTACCACATCCAGCATCTCCTGATTTTCTATGCCTTCAACAACTACCAGCTTATTCATCTTCTTGACAAGATCAACGGTGCTCTTAAAGACAATCATCGCGTTTTCGTTTTCCATTGCCTGAACAATAACCATACGGTCAATCTTTACAAAAGTAAACGGCAGGGTATAAAGATAATCGACTGTCGCAAATCCCGCACCATAGTCATCTACCGAGAAAGTAACTCCATATTCAAGAAGAACATCGTTATTTTCTTTAACGACCTTGTCTTCGTATTCAAAGAAGGATTCGGTTATTTCCATATTGATCTTTGAAGCGTCAATACTGTACTTCTTCATGATGTTTATGAGTCTTTCACTTTCACCTTTTCTTGAAAGTTGAACAGGAGAGACATTGACGCCGATTATCGGTTCCTTGATTCTGATATAGCTGTGGCTGTTCATGAAACGGCATACTTTTTCAAGAACCATTTCTCCAACCCTGACAATGAAGCCGCTCTTCTCCGCAATCGGAATAAACATGTCGGGACGGATATTGCCCATCTGCGGATCATTGAGTCTGAGTAACGCCTCAGCTGCCGTAAAGCTGTTTTCATTTATATCGAATAAAGGCTGATAGAAAACCGAGAAGTTATCATCTTCAACACCCCTGATGATCGCATCTTCAATTTCACGGCTGTTGTGCTGTTCCATAACCTTGGTACCGATATCATAGTTATAGATCAGGTGATCCATCTGGTTCTGACGTATTACTTCCGTAAAATGATCGACGTAGTCTTCACTTATTCTGATATCACTCATAGTGAAATGACGGCATATTATTTCGGCATAATACTTGTCATTACGTATCTTTATGGATTTATCAAAAGCTTCTTCAAGATCTTTTACTGCGTCCTTATAATCAGAATATTTCTTATCATCAACAATCAGCACATATTTTCCGCTTTCAATACAGAAAACATTTTTACCGAATACTGTTTCCAGCCTGTCCGCCACTTCATCCATCAGCAGCGAATAGAAGAAGACATCTTTGGCGGAATTGGTTTCCGGACGGTTGTTTAAACCTATCAGCAGCATATCCGGATTGGCGCTGACTCTTGAAAAGGCAGTCATCTCTTCGTGGAAGGCTCTTTCGTTGAAACACCTTGTGGCATGATGGGTATACTGTGCCGGATTTTCAAAGACTACATATACGGCATAAAGAACCATCGCACACATCAGGTTGAAGGAGTCGGCTCTTGGATTAAAAATCTGGATAGAAGAAATACTGACACATATCAGCAGAATCGCAACAAGTGACGCGTTCTGAAACTGTGAAAAACGGTTCTTGCGGAAATAGAGATAGAAGGTAGCCAGCGCAACCACCGTAAAGGACACAACATACAGAAGCACAAAAATATTTCCATGAGTATAGACTCCTGCTTCATCATAATAAAAGATTCTAACACTCTACAATCGTGTGGTAGAAAAACCTAGTATTTACGCGTGAATCT
>JAUNIH010000008.1 GCA_030523555.1 Erysipelotrichaceae bacterium | reverse complement strand
CTTTTATTATGCAACTTTAGGTTTATTGAATCTTTCGTGAGTTTTAGTACTTTCTTCTTTTTCTTTTATTTCACCCGCTAAGTGTAATGCCATTCTTGTAAGGCTTGGTCCGACAAGTTCATAGACCATTACCGCAAACAGTACTACATTTCTCACAATTGAAGTATCGCCCGTTGAGTTGGCACTAACCTGTGCCACCATTCCAAGTGCTACACCAGCCTGAGGGAATAAAGTAATCCCAAGATATCGGCAGACCATCTCATCACAACCCGTAGCCTTGGCGGAAACATAGGTACCAAGATATTTACCTGCAGCTCTTACTACAATATAGACTAAACCAAGTAAAATCATCTGATAATTGCTGAAGATACTCAGTTCAAGTTCAGCTCCTGAAAGAATAAAGAACAGTGCACATAAAGGTGTCGTCCATTTGTCACATCTTTCCATGATATCAGCACTTCTTTCACACATATTGCATAAGGCTGTACCCATCATCATATTTACCAGTAAGGAAGAAAATCTGACATGAATATCGCCTAACATAAACTGTGTAGAAGATAAGGTAATAGAAAGAAAGACAAAACCGATAGACAGGGCTACACGGTTCTTATTGGAGAAAAACATCTTCTCTAATATTGTCAGTACATATCCCAACAGTACCCCCAGAATCAGTGATCCGCATATTTCAAAGAGTGGATCTACAATTAATGAAATATAACTTAACTGTGAAGTTTCAACAGCTTCCGCTATACCAAAACTTATCGCAAATATAATAAGACCAACCGCATCATCCAAAGCTACAATAGGTAACAAAAGATCAGTCAGATTACCTTTGGCCTTATATTGCCTTACAACCATTAAAGTAGCTGCCGGAGCTGTCGCAGATGCGATTGCCCCTAAAATAAGCGCATTGGAAATACTCAGGATACCTGTTGTAAGAGAAACAATAACCAGTACAGCATCTACCAGCAGTGTAGCCACTAAAGCCTGAAATATACCGATAATGGTAGCCTTTTTACCGATATTCTTAAGTTCTGATAGACGGAACTCGTTACCAATCGCAAAAGCGATAAACCCTAACGCAACATCAGATATAATCTTCAGATGTTCAACTTCCGCCATCGTATTAAGACCAATACCCTCAATATTTAAAGCGCCCAGAAGATATGGCCCAATAATTACCCCGGCAATAAGATAAGCCGTAACATCCGGAAGATTAAGACCTGTATATTTGAAAGCTCTTGTCATTAACAGTCCCAGCAGAAGAGCTATAGAAACCTGGAGTAAAAGCACATGTTCAGACATAATAAAACCCTCCACAAGTACCTATTATATTCCTTATATTTCTCAATGTTTCATTCAATAAAAAAGAAAGGCCTTTCATTTTAAGAAAGGCTGGATTTTATATTATTAAACAAGAAACGGCATCATATATACAGGTTTTTTCAGCAGCGCTGCTTCATGAGATACATCCTTCTGTGATATCAGATATGTATGGCCTGTAACACCTGAATATTTCCTGCTGAATTCATTGAGAGATTCATGTTTTCCTGTTCCTGAAGATTTAACTTCAAAAACATTTATTTTACTTTTTTCTGAAGTCAAAAAATCAACTTCATAATAGTGAGTACTTCCCGGTTTTTCCCATGTATGATAATAAAGTTCTCTTCCTGATGCAGCTATTATCTGGGCTACAAGATTTTCATAAAGATATCCCAGATTTACCGGCAGTTTATCAGATAAGAGTTTCGCGTAAATCTCATTTTCTACAGATGGTCTGTCTATAAACATCAGCGTCACAAATAACCCGGTATCCGCCAGATACAGTTTATAACTGTCCAGATCTTTGGATTCTGAAAGACTTGCCTCCGGTTTTGTACAGTTATAGCACGCCAATACAGTCTTTGAATCTATCAGGTCATACAGCAGCTCATCCGTCTTATCACTTTTCTTTCCTGAAAATACCGAAGATATTCTGAACTTCCTTTTACCTTTTGAAAGCTGTGCCGGAATTGAATGGTACAGCGCAGATATTCTTCCGCTCGCATCGATTTTTTTAAAATCCTGTTCATACAGATCAATAATCTGCCTTTTTATCTGATCAATTCTGGAAAAGTTATAGCCTTTTTTATAAGCTTCTACAGCCTGCGGCATACCTCCTACCGCCATATAGATTCTTAAGTCCCTCATCAGTTTACGGTTTGTTTCCTGGCCTATCGGTTTACCTGACTCATAAATCTGTCTGATCAGCCCATAATTAACTCCTGTTGCCTCACAGAATTCTTCATAATCCATTGGATATACCTGAATCTTCATTTCCTCTGAAGGAATAAGAATACCCCGGGTATTTTTCTTAATGGAAATAAGCGATCCCGTTTCTATATAATGATATCTTCCGTCTGCCACAAGATGCTTGATTGCCTGTCTGGCTTTAGGAAACAGCTGAATTTCATCAAAAATAATAACTGACTCATGTTCATAAAGTGTTACCCCTGTTTCTGCCTGAAGACGCAGAAAAAACATCGGCAGGTCCGCAATATCATCAAAACAGGAAATTATATTATCTCTGACATTGGAAAAATCTATCATTATATATGAACGATACTCATTTTCCGCAAAATGTTTTACTATTGTTGATTTTCCTACACGTCTAGCCCCTTCAAGCAGTACCGCATAGGAATCAGCGTAGTTTTCCTTCCATTCCAGAAGTTTATTATAGGCTTTTCTCTTAAAGTACATTTTTACCCCTTTGTTAAGCCTATTTTAATATTATTGGTAAGATTCTTCAAGATTTATTTCTTTAAAAAATACCAATCCTTCAAGATTTTTTTCTGTAAAAACTACCAATCCTTCAGGATTTTAAATGATTTTTTCCATCCAGATCATATCGTAGTAACGGTCAAACTTGATGGCACACTTATGAAAAGTCCCGCATAATCTGAAACCGAGATGTTCAT
Organism: Erysipelotrichaceae bacterium; assembly: GCA_030523555.1. Taxonomy (GTDB): domain Bacteria; phylum Bacillota_I; class Bacilli_A; order Erysipelotrichales; family Erysipelotrichaceae; genus Colivicinus. The sequence goes on along the minus strand of JAUNIH010000008.1, from coordinate 38,321 downwards.
GAAATCTCATACTGTCATTGCTGAGATATTCATCTTCATTTTCAATATACGCAATACAGGCATAGATATTGCTGACACCTGTATCCTTTAATCTTCTTTCAAGTTCCTTATATAAAAGTTTACCTATACCCTTACCTCTATAATCTTCATCAATATAGATACTTGTCTCTACTGATATATCATAGGCTCTTCTTGACTTGAATGTACTGGCATAGGCATAACCCAGAATCTTTCCGTCTTCTACAGCTTTAATATAAGGATACTTTAAAGTTATATCCCTGATTCTGTTTTCAAAGTCTTCCAAAGATGGTACATCATATTCAAAACTGATAGCCGTCTTTTCTACATATGGCGCATAGATATCCAGCAGTTCTCTGGCATCACTAATCTCAACATTTTTAATTTCAATCATACTTTCCCCACTAACTTCCAAACGCGTTTTCCTGTCCGCTTATACCTTTGAGGATATTTACGGCACCATCAAAACTTGATTGAGCAGTGCCCACACTGCTCCATGCGGCAATCCATTTTGAACCGTCTGAACCGCTGTATACTCCATTTCTTGAACTCATAACCGTGAAATTTCCATTCGAATTCATGATGGCATATATCGTTCCACCGTTTTCTACAGCAGCTACTTTATTTTCAATGGTGTCATCAAAATAAAACATTGAATAATCATTGGTATTGTAGGCACTTACCCAGCCCTGATATCCCAGAATATTGCCGCCAAAGGCCAGATTGGCATCTGCCAGAATAGTATCTACAAGATCTGAATACTTGCCTGTACTCCAGGAAGTAGGTACGGCCCCGCCAAGTGTCTGATTGGTGGAAGTATTTACCGTCTTGTAGTCTGGATCACTCTTCATAGTTGTATAGATACCATCGGCTATGGTTTTAGTGATATCACTACTTATATTTGAAGAATCAATTACCACGTAACCGCTCCAGTTGATAATGGTATTGTATGTATCCTTTTCAACGATAATGGTACATGTTCCGCCTTTTTGAGGTATACCTTTCCAGTTTGCCTTATCTGATGGAGTAATTTCACCAATCACGACATTACTGGTCTGCCAGCCATCTACTGTCTGAGATAACGAAAAACTTCTTTGCCAGTCCTGACCGTTATAGTCTTTGGTTTTATCATCCATCATCGCTTCACTTCTTAGTTCTGCATAGATGGATCTTGCGGTTGATATATCTTTGGCTTCCGCTGCTTTTTCAATAGAACCTGAAAAAACCGGAAACAGTATTCCGACAAGTACAGCGATAATCGCAATAACGATTAAAAGTTCCGCTAATGTAAAACCTGAATTATTCCGATATGTCTTCACAATATCATCATAGCACAAACATAAAAATACCCGGGAAATTCCCGGGTATCATAATTATTTGCGTATCCACTTATTAAGTGTTTTTGCCAGTATGCCCATATCCAATGGTTTGGCGATATGTTCATTCATACCTGAGTTTCTAGATTCTTCAACATCCTGGGCAAAGGCGTTGGCGCTCATAGCGATGATCGGAATACGTTTGGCGTAGGCTCTGTCCATCGAACGGATAGCTCTTGTAGCTTCATAGCCGTTCATCCTTGGCATTCTGATATCCATGAAGATGAGGTCATAATAATCATCAGGACATGCTGTCATCATATTAACTGCTTCTACACCATCGTTGGCACATTCTACTTCAAGATTTGCCATCTCAAGTATTTCCACGGCTATTTCTCTATTGAGTTCATTATCTTCCACAAGCAGTATCTTATGACCTGAGAAATCCATATTTTCAATATCTTCGAGTGGACTTGCCTCTTCTTTTTCTTCTTCCTTATTGATGAGATTATCAAATACTCTTACAAGTCTAGACTTGAATAAAGGCTTGGAGATAAACGCATCAACACCGGCAGCTCTGGCTTCCTGTTCAATTTCAGACCAGTCATAAGCCGATATGATGATAATCGGTACATCTGGACCTACAGCCTGTCTTATCGCTTTTGCAGTATGTACACCATCCATATCAGGCATCTTCCAGTCTAAGATACACGCAAAGAAATCATTAAGATTATTATGATGTACAACAACTTTATCAACCGCTTCTTTTCCAGATAAGACACCCTCAGCCTTCATGCCTATATCATTCAACATGATACACGCAGATTCACACGCTATCTTATCATCATCCGCAACCAGTACATTGAGGTCTTTGAATTCTGAATAATCAATAGGTGTATCATCCTGAAGTTTAAGATACAGAGTTACTGTAAATGTTGATCCTTCATCAAGTTTACTCTTTACTTCAATATCTCCACCTGTCATTCTGACAATGTTGCGGGCAATAGGCATACCTAAACCTGTACCCTGAATACCACTGATTCTTCCATCCTCGGCTCTTGTGAACGGTTCAAAGATATGTTCAAGATATTCTTGAGACATACCTATACCATTATCTTCAAAAGTAAAGACGAAACATCCCAGATTGGTCTTATTACTTGGCTTTTCTTCAATAGTAAGTTTTATAATTCCACCATCAGGTGTATATTTGACCGCATTGGACATGAGGTTCATAAATACCTGCTGCATTCTTAAAGAATCACCGATTACTTTTTCATGTGTCACATTCTGAATGGATATACGGAAATCATGTTTATGAGCTTCAACCTGAGGCTGAATCATCGTCACCATATTATCCACAAGTTCTGACAGATTGAATTCTTCTTCATTAAGATCTATCTTTCCTGATTCAATCTTTGACATATCAAGAACTTCATTGATTAAAGATAACAAGTGTCTTGAAGCACCGGTAATCTTATGAAGGCTTTCCATGACTCTTTCCTTGTCATCGATATGCGTTGCCGCAATAGCGGTCATACCGATAATACCGTTCATTGGCGTTCTTATATCATGAGACATATTGGCTAAGAAATCTGACTTGACATGATTTGCCGCTTCCGCAGCCGCCAGTGCGTCTTCCAGTAACTTATTCTTATTGACATCATCAGTTATATCAACAAATAAGCCTACATAGTATCTAGGTGTACCATCGCTTCTTCTTGATAATCTGCCTGCCGCATGGTACCAGTGATAACGTCCATAGTTATTCATTAAACGGTATTTTACATCGTAGGTCTTATTACCTGTATAGTCATTGATGGTATCGTAGAATTCTTTTAATACACTTTCCTTGTCTTCCGGATGAAGTCGATCAGACCATGATTCCAGTTCATCAGGGAAATCGTTCTTATCCTTAAATCCCAGCATCTTCCTGAATTCATCACTCCAGTAGACACCGACCATTTCACCCTTTTCATTAAAGCTCATACCCCACATACCTGATTTCATCGTTTCATGAATCAGATAGAAGGCACTGTTCATGGTTTCAGCAGCTCTCTCATATTCAAGCGATGCCTTTTCAGTCTGAGATAAAGCCCCTACCAGCAGCTCCTGCTGTCTCAGTTCTTCTTTCTTTTCATCATCAATCTGAATAAAAGTCAAAAAGATATGTGTCAGTCTTCCGTTATCATCATAATTGGCAGGATAGACAGCCGCTCTTACCCAGCCTTTATTTAAACCAATGTATTCAATAGTTATTGACGTCTTTCCCTCAAGACGCTGCCTCATCGTATCAAAATCGATAAACTTCAATACATCATCAATATAATCCGGATGTATGCAGTGTTCCAAAGCCGTTCTCATCTTTGCGCATGAGAAATAATCTTCCGGTCCCGTATATTCCTGTACCTTGTCAAAACCTTTTATCTCTCGATACATATAAGAATCAAGTTCTGCATAATATGAACAGAAATAGATATCACTCAAAGCCTGTATCATATTGTATCGGGCATCAAGTTCTTCCTCTATCTCTTTTTCCTTCAGTGTATCTTCCGTAATATCCTTACCGCATATTACAACTTTTGTACCGGCTTCATTGGCCTTGATATAGGTAAGTTCACCATAGAACTTTCTGTCTAGTGAAGTATCTTCAAAAGTAAATGAGAAAGAATCCTCATTCTGCAGTCTGTTTATAACGTATTGCGGATCTATAAGTTCAAGACATCTTTCCCTGTCTACAGGAGATACATCATATCTTACATATCCACCCATTGATTCTGAATAACTTGACGTATTACCGTATTTTTCTTCAAAATCACCGACTGTCTTATAGGTCTTCATCTCATCAGTAATCATATCCGCATAGTACATGGTAATATACTGACTTCTTACTGTATCAAGAACTGTCTGACCTTCTCTTATCTCAATTTCTTCCAGCATCGTATCATTGACATCTCTGAAACCAAGAACGAGATATTCTTTATCATTGTCGTCTTTAAAGCGGGCAAAGTTTGCCTGATAGTATCGGAAGTTTCCTCTGTCCTTATCTCCATTAGGCATACCACGGTAAGGCACAACATAGATACCTATTTCCGGTACTCTTCTTAAGACTTCATCTACCTTTGAAGTAAAACGCACTCTTTCTCTATCATCCGGATATACCACCTGATCAATATAGGTGCTCATTACCTCATCAATATATTTATCCTGATTTTCTCCAAATAATGATATAGCCTTGCGGTGCAGTTCATTATTGGCAGCACGGTATAATATGAATCTTCTTGTCGAAACATCTATCAGTACCAGCAGTTCATATTCATTTGCCAGTGCCCTGATAACACCCTGCTGTATCTGTACATCATGTTCAATACTGTTTTTCTTTCCTGTATCTTCATTAACTGTTCCTGCACAGTATATTACTTTGGTTACCTTACCTTCTTCATTTCTTTCTACCGGATAGATAGAAGCTCTTGAAGGACCTGAAGCTACACCAGTAAAATCACAGGAAATGATATCCTTATCAGCTAATCTATCAGCCAGACTTTCATATTCATTGAACGCAGATAAATTATTACGGTCTTCATCTATAACAAGTTTCTGAACCATTCCATTAAGCGCATCAGTTGCCATACCTTTTTTACCAAGCAGGGCATCCATTGCCACATTACCCTTAAGCACCTCAAAAGTATTTTCTTGCAGATCAAGAAGTACTATCGCATAATAAATATCCGTCATCGCCTTAAAGATGGCAGTACTTTTAACTTTAGGATAATTCAGTTCACTGTTATTCTCTGACATACTCTTATTCCAATTATATGCGCATATTAATACATTCTAATTATATCTTTAATTAACCTACTTTTTACATACATAAAAATAAAACGTCTTTTAGACGTCTTATCTTCTTCTTCTATCTATACCACTGTTTCGATAGAACTCTGATTTATCTTCGTACATGGCCTTATCCGCAAGTTCCAGAAGTTCTCCAAATGATAAATCACTATGTCTGTCCCATCTGCTGTAACCTGCAGCTACATACAGTTTATTGCCGTTTTCACCAACCCATTCATCAATTATCTTTTTAAGATTATTGAGCCTTGACTCCATATCTTCTCTTTTTCCATAATCGATAATAACATATTCATCTCCACCTATACGGTAGATATCTTCCGTATTGTCAAAAGCCTTCATCATACATTCAGCCGCCCCTATCAGCAGTTCATCACCGGCCTTATGTCCCATAGCGTCGTTAGTCTGTTTTAAGAAATTGACATCCATCTGCATCACATACAGATCAGGATCATATCCCTTATTTTCAATCTCTTCCATTCTTCTTTCATAAGAGTTACGGTTCTTTAAACCCGTTAAGAGATCAGTATAGGCAAAATACTGTATCTCTTCATTTCTTACTTCTTCAATCGTCAGTTTCTTTATATATTCTACAACCGCCATAATGATGAATATGACCATCACAATAACCGCCAGATTGACGAAGAAGATATAATCAAAATCCGGCAGGATCCAGTAGCTTAAGACAGCCGTTACACCCATCAAAGCACAGAACATCAGCCCCATAACCAGGAACGTTGCGGTTCTGTCTTTGGAATCACGGTAATCAGCAAAGATATCATTAAAGACAATAATGATAGTCACAATATATACAACATGTGTTGCCACCAGCATATCCGGTAAATCCATTATGCCACTCACAAATAATACAGTCTGAACAATGATATTCAAAGCAGCCAGCATTATCGTTCCACTGACTCTCTTACTTTTTTCACTCAGTACATGATTGACTAAAGCCATAAAAGTAAGCGGCAGCAGCATAAATGAATAATAACTCAACATTCCTGTATCAAAAGGTGCCAGGAAGAAAGTAAGACCTGCATCCGTCAGTACCCATAGTGCAAGATTGAAAAAGAAGACTCCAAGACACAGTAAAGCGTCAGCTGAGAACGAGATATTTCTTTCAACACTACGCTTCATAACAATATAGAAACCTATAACCACAAAAGCTACAATAACAATAATCGCACATAATAAAAGTCTCAGCTTATCCGTAAAGAACAGCATATTCACAAACTCTGCAAAACTGCTGAGATATATGGAGTTAAATTCCGCTTCCCCTTCAAAATGAAGATTAAGTCTCATCCCCGAATAGCTTTCAGCCAGAGGAATAAACATTACTGCCTCACCTAAAGAAGAATTCTGACTAAAGAAATGCGTGTCCTCTGTACGGTATATTTCTATACCATCAATATCGGCATAAGTAAAATTCTGCTGCCTCCATAAAGTAATATATTCATTGTCTCTTATGGCAGGAAGTGTCGTACTGAGTATTTCTTCTCCATTACTCTTATGTGATTCAAAGATATCTTCACACGAAAGAACATTCTCATATTTCAGAGAAAAATTATCTTTATTGATAAATGTAAATATTAAAACACCAGCCGTAATAAGAATCGCCAGCGTAACCAGTATATTCTTGAAAAATGAATATTTTTTACTCATAAATATTATTAATTTAAATATATCACACAAAAATGCAGGCCCTGTAAAAAGCCTGCAAGATTTTTAGAACGTTACAGTAATTTCCGTACCCTTACCCAGTTCACTCTTAAGTTCTATTGTTCCATCATGTATCTCAACGATATGTTTGACAATCGCAAGTCCTAAACCTGTACCACCGCTTTCTCTTGAACGGCTCTTATCAACACGATAGAATCTTTCAAAGACTCTTTTCTGATCAGCTTCAGGTATGCCTATACCGTTATCTCTTACAATGAGTTTTGGCTTATCGCCTTCATGAACCTCAACCCAGACCTTACCGCCTTCATTATTGTAGCGGATGGCATTCTGCACGAGGTTTTCTACCAGTTCCACAATAAGTGACCTGTTACCTGTAATATAGGCATCTTCACCTGTAAATCCCAGTTCAATATTTCTGTTCTGTGCATTAACGGTTAATTCTTCCAGACACTCAGACACAGTCGTATAAAGATTCATCTTTTCAAATGATTCATCCCTGTTTGAATGATCAAGCTCAGAAAGCTTGATGATATCATTTATCAGTAACAGTAAACGGTTCGCATTCTTTTTTATTTCCTGATAGAAATGCTTTCTTCCTTCCTTGTCCACCATATCACTCTCTAAGAGTTCTGTATAACCGGTAATAGCGGTTAATGGAGTCTTTAACTCATGGGATACATTAGCCGTAAAATCCTGACGCATTTTAGCGGCAGATAATATTTCGGTATGTTGAGAACGTATTTTGTTGGTAAATGGTACAAGTTCCTTATATGGTGGTTCAATTCTTGTATCATCGATATTTTCAACCATCTTTTCTATCGGTTCAACAATATCCCTTGTCAGCATTCTCGATAAGACAATGGAAAAGATGATAATCAGTAAAGAAACAATGAGAATAACCGGAGCTGCCTGAAAAAAGATAGACCAGATGTTTCTGGCATCAGTCGATACTCTTAAGACTGTTCCATTATCCAGCAGTATCGCATAGTAGAATGTATTCTGATTAAGTGTCGTTGATCTTCTTACAGCTTCACCTTCACCATTATTAAACGCCTCAATTACTTCCGGACGCTCACTGTGGTTATCCATGTCTTCAGCGTTTGCGGTATTGTCATAAAGTACTTCGCCATCTTCTTTAATCCAGGTAACCCTTAGATCTTCAGGCAGTATTTCCAGTTCCTTCAGATCAGTATTCAGATCTTCAAACAGATCCGCATCTTTTAAAAGCCTGGCATTAACTGCCAGGTCATTTCTTACCTGATTTTCAAACAGTCCATAGTAGACTGCCGTGACACTGATTACTGAAACTACTATCGCAATTATCGCAATCAGTACCATTCTGGAATTTATCTTGTTTTTCACTTACTCAATTACGTAGCCGACATTACGTACTGTTCTGATTCTTGAACCGTAGTCCTTCAGTTTCTGACGCAGTGTCTTGATATGCATATCCAGAGTTCTAGATTCACCTACATATAGTGTACCCCAGACATTTTCCATAATCTGTTCTCTTTCAAGAACAATACCCTTATTAATCAAGAGATACTGTAAGAGTTCATACTCTTTATATGTAAGGTCAAGATCTTCATCCCCGATACTTACCTTATGCTTCTCATTATTAAGGATTAATTCATCCATTTCAATAATTTTTATCTCTTCAGGCTCACTTCTCCTTAATAAAGCTTTAACTCTTGAAATAAGTTCCATAACGGAGAATGGCTTTCTGATATAGTCATCAGCCCCATCTTCTAAACCCTTCACCAGATCAATATCCCCGGTTTTGGCAGTAACCATAATGACAGGAAGTTTCTTGGTATCGGAATTTCTTCTTAACTTCTTGGTGATTTCATTACCGTTTAAATCCGGCAGCATCACATCCAGTAATACCAGATCAGGAATAATATCATCCATCTTATTAAAGAAAGACTTCGCATCAGGAAAACCCAATACATTGTGTCCCGCATTCTTCAGGGCAAATTCTTCTATTTCACGGATACTGTCATCATCTTCTACGATATAAATCAAAGCCATAATTCTTAATTGATCCTTTCATTATCGATATCTTTACCTGTCTTTACAGGCATATATCAGCAAATTATAAAAGTCATAATTTCTTTACTTTCATGTCAATAATTTATCAGTAAATTGTAAAATTGATAATCTATCTATGTAAAATCCATGTAAATTGTTTTACATATATATTATAAGTGTTTAATTACTGATTTATCCAAAAGAAAAAGCCCCATAAGGGGCTAAATCATCTGATTATTCAGCGCTTGTCTTTAAAGAATAGATAACCCATTCAGCGATATTGGTCGCATGGTCACCGATTCTTTCAAAGTACTTCGCCACCATCAGAAGGTCTACAGCTTCTTCACCGTCTTTAGGATCAGAGGCAATCAGATTGATGATATCCTTCTTGGCTTCATCAAACAGTTTATCTACTACATCATCATGAGCGATAACCTTTTCTGCCTTTTCAGCATCTTTTTCTACATATGCTTCAACACTCCAGTTGAGCATCATGACAATTTCCACTGCCATCTTGTTGATATGAGAAAGGTTGGCTTCATATTTAGAATCAGCCATATAGACAGTCATTTCACAGATATCAGCTGCCTGATCACCGATTCTTTCCATATCAGTAACCATATTCATGGCTGCGGTGATATTACGTAAATCACGTGCTACAGGCTGCTGCTGAATCAGCAGATTGAAACAGATATCCTGAATCTTTTTTTCAGCTCTGTCGATCTGAACATCGCCTTCTATTACTTCCTTTGCCAGATTCTGATCTTTATTTGAAAGAACTTCAACGGCACGGGCAATAGCTGTTTCAATCATTGTGCTCATGTTGATCATTTCGTTGTTAAGTTCAACAAGCTGTTCGTTAAATCTTGTACGCATATATATTATTCCTCCATTAAATACATTATCTAATTTAAATTATATGGTATCCGATTAACCGAATCTACCAGTGATATAATCCTCTGTACGCTTATCCTGAGGATAAGAGAAGAGAGTCTTGGTATCGTTGAATTCTACCATATCACCAACTAAGAAGAAGGCAGTGTAATCAGATACACGGACAGCCTGCTGCATGTTGTGGGTAACGATGACAACAGTATACTGTTTCTTGAGATCTTCCATCAGTTCCTCAATCTTGGCCGTAGAGATAGGGTCAAGAGCGGAAGTAGGTTCATCCATCAGCAGTACTTCTGGTTCAACCGCTAAAGCTCTCGCGATACAGATACGCTGCTGCTGACCACCTGACAAACCTAAAGCTGATTTGTTGAGTCTGTCTTTAACTTCATCAAAGATTGCAGCACCTCTTAAACTCTTTTCGACGATTTCATCGAGGACTTTTTTGTTTTTGATACCATGAACCCTTGGCCCATAGGCAATATTGTCATAAATACTCATTGGGAATGGGTTTGGCTGCTGGAATACCATACCTACTCTTTTTCTTAAAACAGTAGTATCCATATCAGCACCAAAGATATCTTCACCATCCAACGTAACCTTACCTTCAATGCGCACATTTTCAATCAGATCGTTCATTCTGTTTAAAGTCTTAAGGAATGTAGACTTACCGCAGCCTGAAGGACCAATCAAAGCCGTAATAGCTTTTTCACGAATATCCATACTTACATCTTTAAGGGCGTGATTTTCACCATAATACAGGTTCAGATTCTCGACCTTCATTTTAATATAATCGCTCATATCTCTTACCTTTCTCTATTGACATCCATTTTCCTGGCTAATAACTTAGTCAGAATGTTTATGATAAATACAATTACCAGCAGTACAACCGCTGTACCAAACGCTGTATCAAAGTCAGCTTCGGCTGTTGCAGCCAGATATAACTGAACTGTTAAAGTACCACCTGATTCCAGCATCTTAGGGAAGAAGTGACTTAATCCCTTCAGCATTGCCTTACCACTACCAGCGGTAAAGATCAGGGCTGCTGATTCACCGACTATTCTACCTATTGCCAGGATGACACCGGTAATAATACCCAGCATTGAAGAAGGAAGAAGGATTGTTCTGATGGTGTACCATTTACCGGCACCAAGACCAATCGCACCATGACGGTATGAATCAGGAACAGTTTTCAAAGCTTCCTGTGTATTTCTGGTAATTAATGGAAGTACCAGTAATGTCAGGGTAAATGAACCTGTTAACAGTGAATATTTCAGACCAAGTGTCTGACCGAAGAACATCATACCAAACAGACCAAATATGATAGAAGGAATACCGGACAGGGTTTCTGTCGCGAATTCAATCAGCGATACGAGTCTGCCGGGTTTGGCATATTCGTTCAGATAGATAGCTGCACCAACTCCGATTGGAGTAGCAATCAGCATTGTTATAACAACAATATATAATGTATTGACGATATTACCCGCAATACCCTTTGTTCCTTTTAAAGCGGATGTGACTGTTGTCAGAAATTCCCAGTTTAAAGCTGTACCTAAGCCCTGATATAAGACATAGGCAATAATACCAACCAGTAATACAACGGAAATTGCTGCACAGAAATAAATAAGACCATAAAGGAAGATTTCACCAGTTCTTCTGTTTTTCATCAGTCTTTTTCACCATCCTTTCTGATCTTCATAAGAACGAGGTTAACGATCATGATGAAGATGTAAAGAATCAGACCGACCGTAAACAGAATTTCACGGTGAAGTCCTGCGGAATAACCCATTTCTGATACAACCTGAGTAGTCAGCGTTCTTACAGAGTTAAATGGAAGCGGCAGGTTTACGGCACCACCGGCAACCATGTTGATAGCCATCGCTTCACCAAGCGCACGACCGATACCAAGTACGGCACCAGTCAGGATACCGGATTTGGCTGCAGGAATAACAACCTTGAAGATTGTCTGCAGTTTGGTAGCACCCAAGGCTAACGAAGCACTTCTTAAACTGTCATGAACAGCTTTGATGGACCTGGTACTTACACTGATAACAGTTGGAAGGATCATGATAGCCAGTACGATTACGGCTGCCAGAAGGTTAGATCCACCTGTCATCTTATGAGTAGTAGAGCCAGCAAAGATAATTCTTTCTATTTTATACAGAAAAGGATTTAAAAGCATCATACCGAGAAGACCGTAGATAACTGAAGGGATAGCTGCAAGCAGTTCAACTGCAGATCCGACAATGTTACCGATACGCTTATCAGATAATTCAGTAAGGAATACTGCCGTCAGAATTCCAACCGGTACACCAATCAGGATTGCACATCCTGTAGCGACAATCGAAGTAAGAATAATGTACAGAATTCCGTAGGAAGGTTCTGCCGCTGTCGGTTTCCATTCCGTCTTAAACAATAGGTCGAAAACCCCGACTTCACTAAGTGCCGGGGTTCCTTTTAAGATCATGTAGAACGTAATGGAACAAACAGCGAAGATAGCAACGATTCCACAGAACGTAAAGACGTACTGAGCAATCTTTTCTACAAGCTGTTTAGTTTTCATTAGTATCTCCATAAATTACTGAGCTACGATTAAACCTACAGATTTAACGATAGCTGCACCTTCTGCAGAGTAAACATATTCGAACCAAGCCTGAACGAGTTCGTTCTGTTCAGCAATAGCACCGTTAGTAGCCATTACGAATGGTCTTGATAAGAAGTAGTTACCTGCAACGATGTTAGCTTCAGTAGCCGCAACACCGTCTAATTCTACAGCGATAACTGAGCTGTCAACTACGTCTAATGAAACGTAACCGATAGCGTATGGAGTAGTAGCTACACCCTTAAGAACTTCACCAGTAGAAGAAAGTTCCTGAGCATATGCACAAGCATCAGCTACACCAAGAATTTCTTCGAAAGCAGATCTTGTACCTGAACCAGATTCACGACCGATTACAACGATAGCTGCATCATCGCCACCTACTTCTTTCCAGTTAGAAACTGTACCAGTGTAGATGTCTGTTAACTGCTGCTTAGTTAAACCAGTAACTGTGTTAGCTGGGTCAACGATAACTGCGATACCATCGATAGCTACAACGTTTTCAACTGCACCTGCAGCAACTTCTGAATCCTTAAGATGACGTGAAGAGTCACCGATATCAGTAGTACCAGCAGCAAGAGCTTCTAAACCTGCACCTGAACCAGTGTATTCAACTGATACAGTTACATCTGGGTTAGCAGCCATAAAGCTTTCAGCCATAGCGTCACATAACTTCTTCATAGAAGTAGAACCGTTTAACTGAATAGATCCGCTTAAACCGGCATCAGCTGGAGTAGTGTCAGCTGGAGTAGTGTCAGCAGATGAATTGCTGCAGGCTGTTAAGCCAAATACTAACAGAACAGCTGCAAGTAAGACAAATAACTTTTTCATTCTTTAAATCCTCTCTTTTAATTAACCGTTAAGGTTACAATTAAAATGTTATTTGGGTTATGTAAAGTCTATAATCAAAGATATGTAAAAGAAATGTAAAATCATATATGAATTTTCATCTTTCTATCACAATTCATCCCGCTGATCAGGAGTCTGTTTTTCTTATTGATATTGATTAAATATTTAAGTAAATCTCCATTTGGTTGGAAATTTCCCTAAAATAGTATGTTTTTTGGTTGGAAAATTCCCCTTCCTCAATCATTTTTTAAAAAAGAATCATTCTTTAATGAATGATTCTATTGATTTTATCTCTCTTTACTAATCCAGATCATGGTGCCATAGATACAGGGTTCCACCCATGAATCCCGCAAAGACAGCAGGATATGCCATAAAACATATCAGCCAGCTAAGTTCCGGAAGTATCATCCTGAATAGCAGTAGCCAGCACAAAGCGCCAAGTACTGCATAAGCTATAATCGAACAGAAAATAAACAGTCTCTGTCTTATATTTCTGTCATAATTCATCTTTTTTATTTTTTCCCACAAAAACGCATTCATCAGTTTATACCTCCTTCTTCAATTTTTAGTAAACTTCATTGTAGAAACCAAAGGTAAAAACAATTATCCAATTAATGTAAATATACTGTAATAAAAAATGAACAGGAGCATATCCTGTTCATTTCATGAAAAACTTTTTATTTAAATACTATTCGTGAAGTGTACTTTCAGCGTATCCTTCATCAATTGCGGCATTACATGCATCAGACAGATCCTTGGCTACATCTTCTACAGACTTTTCACCGTAAATGAGATCCTGCATATGCACATAGAACACCGCTCTTACACCACGCCAGTTAGGCTGGTTACCAGTGAAGTTTACACCACAGTCAGCTACACCGATATACTTCTGAATAGGTTCAAGTTCAGCTGCGTATTTCTCTGATACCTTGATACTTGCAGGTAAGGCACCGGCGCAGTAATCAATATAATCACTTTCATAGATATATTTGACAAAAGCCTTGGCTACATTGACCTTATCGGCATCACCATTATCATAAACCTGGAAACCAGTGATGAATGTGGTATTGAGACCCTTACCGTTTACAGAAGGGAAGTTCACATAACCGATTTCCTTGTCTTCTCTCATCGTGATATCAAGCGCACTGTTATTGAAGACAATTGCCAGCTGATTATTGATAAAGAGGTTATACGCATCATTAGATACCATATTTTCAGCGTTTGCTGGGAAGTATCCGGCATTTACACCATCTCTGATCCACTGTAAAGCTTCAATGCCTTCTGTAGTAGTAAGGTCTACGTGTCCTGTTTCATCAAAGAAAGTAGAACCAAACATTCTTAAGAAAGTCATGACATGGGTATCACCCTGGTTGTTTCCAGCATACAGCATCAAAGGATAAGAACCTTCTGGTAATGATTCTCTTAATGCGGCAAGGATAGTATTCCATTCATCAATACTCCAGTTCTGTACAACATCTTCATCAAGCACGTACTGATCTAGACCTGCATCTAAGAACATCTGTTTATTGAAACATAAGACATTTTCTAGACCAAGATAAGGCATCATATATGTCTTACCGTTTAACATTGAAGATTCCCACCATGAATCAGGAATATCATTTCGGATATCTGATGTAATGATATCATCCACAGGTGTTACATAACCGGTATGGATATAGGTTGAAATATTGAAGTATCCTGCATATACAACATCAGGTGCTTCAACAGTACCTAAAGCCTCTGGAATTGCGGCTGTTTCATCCTCCTGGGCAAACTGTACAACTTCAATTGTGACGTCATAATCTTCATACTGGGCAATAAAGTCAGCAGCTGCCTTGTTCAGGAATTCTGCCGCTGTTCTGATACTTTCATCAGCGTAGGTATTCATCGTCAGGGCAGGTACCTTGACAATAATATTTACGCTTTTTTTGGAAGGTGTCGAAGAACCTCCGGAACACCCTGCAAGTAATCCGCACAACATCATCACACTCAGCATTACTGCCAAAACTTTTCTGATTCTCTTACTCATAAAATAATCCCCTTTCATCTAATTATTATTATGTTTATTAAAGGCTTAAGCCTTAATTACCTTTAGAAAAAATCTTATGCAAAGCGTTAAATAAAGCCGCAATATCAATAGGTTTGGCGATATGATCATTCATTCCCGCAGCCAAAGACAAAGCTTTGTCTTCTTCAAAGGCATTGGCTGATAAAGCGACAATCGGAATATTCGCCAGTTCCTTATTATCCATGGCTCTGATATACTTGGCAGCTTCATATCCATCCATAACCGGCATCTGAATATCCATCAGAATCAGATCATAGTATCCAGGTTCAGAAGCAGCAAGCTTATCACACGCATCCTTACCATCTACTGCCATTTCAACTTCAAAGTCTACTTCCATCAGTATTTCACAGGCGATTTCCCTGTTCATTTCATTATCATCTACCAGCAGTATTCTCTTACCTGAGAAATCCATCTTTTCCTTTTCCGAATCGATGGTATCTGTTGCCAGTTCACTTTCATCGGCAGTCTTGAAGCTTAAGGTAACGGTAAATTCAGAACCTTCTCCCTGTTTTGTCTTTAAGGAGATATCACCCTTCATCATATCGATGACATTCTTGGTGATAGCCATACCTAAACCTGTACCCTGAATACCACTGATGGTTGAGGTCTGTTCTCTCGTGAACGGTTCAAAGATAGTCTTGGCAAATTCTTCAGACATGCCTACACCATCATCCTTTACTGTAAATTCATATGTAGCCTTATCAGGATCGACGTCTTCTTTTTCGGTCATTGTTACACTGATATGACCGTTTTCAGGTGTATATTTGACCGCATTTGATACAAGATTTATCAGCACCTGCGAAACTCTTAATCGGTCACATACCACCACATCATGTCTGATATCTTTAATGAATTCAAGTGTCTGATTCTTCTTGGATGAATCTACCTGGAAGATATCTTCCACAGCTTCTAACATATTGCTTAAGGATTCTACCTTTTCATTGATCTCAACCTTGCCTGATTCAATACGGCTCATATCAAGGATATCGTTGATCAGTGATAAAAGATGAGCTGAAGAAACGGATATCTTGGAAAGATAGTCTTTCAGTAAATCAGGTTCATGAAGATGCTGAATAGCGAGGTTGGTAAAACCGGTAATCGCATTCATCGGCGTTCTGATATCATGCGACATATTGTTTAAGAATGTCGTCTTGGAACGGCTTGACTGTTCAGCCAGTACGAGGGCATTAGTCAATTCTATATGATGAGCCTGTTCAGCAATGATTCTCTGCTGCTGGGCACGTGATCTCATCATCAGGAACAAGACAACACTTACTGATAAAATAACTACCGCCGCTAAAGCCAGGAATAATGCCGTAATACGGTTGGTCATAGAGTCAAAGACCGATCTCGGACATATCGTTAGGAAGATCCAATCAACCCCATTAACCAATGATGATACAAAGATATAATCTGTACCATCCATATTTACCTGAACAGACAGACTTCCGTTGTTCAATACGGCATTCTGATATTCATCTATGGACGCATAACCTTCTACAGTAGCTCCAGATTCCTTCATATTATCAAAAAGATTCTGTCTTTTCTGTAAGGAAGTAAGATTATTCGCAACGATATATAAACCATCCATATCGATAACGTTTGATGTACCCATACCATCATAACTTTCAATGGTCAGTTCATTCTGGAAAGTACGAAGATTAAGTTCCGCCAGGGCGTATGTTATCTTATGACCTTCAACCGTAAATTCTCTGGTTTTGACCATAACGACAATATATTCCTTCTTGGTTTCAGCTGTACCGCCAAAACCCGTCGTATCATAACGCAGGATATCATAGTCACCATTCATATTCTTAAGATCTTCATCATACGGCTGATCCTTTGCGATAACTCCGGAATCAGCTATATATAAGAATTCATCATCAATAAAATAAACCTTATCAGCACCTAAGATATCTTTACTGATAGAAAGGCTCTTGGCAAGTTCTGTAAGACTTGATGGATGTTCAGCTCTTATCGTATTGGTCCAGTCATATAAAAGTTTCTGTTTGTTCTCAATTGATAAAGATATGGCATTACGGTCATGTTGCGCAAGCTCTGCCATATTATCGATATTTGCCTGAATAATGATATTGTTTACAACCCGATAGACACCAAAAAAGGCCCCTACCATAATAATAATAATAATAATAGCGGCTAGAATAAGGGTCCTGTTTCTACCCTTTGAATTCTTCACATTCTCAGTATTATTTACAGCCTCATTCATATAATCAAAGACTCCGTAATTACCTTCATTATACAACGCTAATTTAAATATTTTATTTAGTAAAATAAAAAGATATCTTTTATTAAAGATATCTCGCAAGAAATTCTCTTGTACGTGCTTCTTTAGGATTGCCGAAGATTTCAACAGGTGTTCCTTCTTCAAGAATAATTCCCTTATCCATAAAGACAACTCTGTCACTTACTTCTTTGGCAAAGACCATTTCATGGGTTACAACCACCATGGTCATACCTTCTTCCGCAAGTTTCTTCATGACATCGAGAACTTCCGCAACTATTTCCGGATCAAGCGCTGATGTCGGTTCATCAAACAGCATAATCTTCGGATTCATGCATAAAGCTCTCGCAATCGCCACACGCTGTTTCTGACCACCGGACAGGACTCTTGAATCAGCGTAGATAAAATCTTCTAGACCGACTTCTGTAAGTCTTTGTATAGCGATTTTTTCCGCTTCATCTTTCTTCATCTTTTTGACCTTGATTAAAGCCAGCGTACAGTTATCGATGACAGATTTGTTGTTGAAAAGATTGAATGACTGGAAAACCATACCGATATCTTCTCTTAACTTGTTGATATCAGTGTCCAGACTTGTGAGATCTGATCCTTCAAACCAGATATGACCGCTGTCAGGTTCTTCCAATAGATTTATACATCTTAACATTGTACTTTTACCCGAACCGGATGCCCCGATTACGGTAACCACTTCACCCTGAGATACCGAAAGATTTATATCAGTTAATACTTTTAAAGAACCAAAGGATTTCTGCAGATTTTCAAGTTTAAGTATTTCTTCCATAAATCCTCCTTAATTACTGCTAGGTACGCCATGCTGAACAGGCATATCAAGCTTTTTGGCTATAACGTTCATCAGAGCCTGTAAACCGATAGTCAGTACCAGATAGATGATAGCGGTATTCATATAGGTCTCAAGATATACATAATATGTACCGGCAATAGTTGTCGTCGCAAACATCAGCTCAAACATACCTATAACATTCAATACCGAAGTATCCTTGATATTGATGATAAATTCGTTACATATTGCTGGAATAGAGTTTTTTACAGCCTGTGGGAAGACAACATTCATCATCGTCTGCCAGGCACTTAAACCTAAGCTTCTTGCCGCTTCACTCTGCCCCTTATCAATCGCTTCTACCGCACCACGTAATATTTCAAGAATATACGCACAGGTATTTAAAGATACCGTAATGGCACTGGCCAGAAATACGGAATAGATACCGTTAATCTGGGTAATTGTATAGGTAGGGAATAAAGCCTTGGCGATAGAGAAACCTGCCTGATAGATAATAAGACCCTGAACCATCATAGGAGTACCACGGATGATTGTGACATAGATTCGCGTAAAGCCACTACCAATCATCTTTAGAACCTGAACAATTTCACTGTCTCTTTCGGTTGGATTCTGTATACGTAAGAAGACCATCAATAAGGCTAAAATAAAACCTACAACCGTACCGATAATCGCCAGTTCAATCGTATGAGCAATGCCTCTTATATATGATTTACTGCTGCGTATGACAAGATACACCATCTTCGCAAGAAAATCGAGGTCTCTATGCGTAGAAGCGCTCACAGCTTCTGCAGCACTGCTGACAATATCAAGAAGGATACGATCAGTGAATGTTATCGCAAACATCACAAACGCAAAAATCTTCAGGATCTTTTCAAGATTATCAAATAAGTCAGTATTTAAAGCTTTAATATTGGCGTGTTTTAATATCAGTAAAACCGCCACTACAAGACATACATAAAACAGAATCTGCCAAATGATATCCGGCAGTAATGACATAAGACTGTATAAATGCGGACCGACACCCTGATAGTGACTTATAAAAAGACACGAAATCAGGGCAGCTGCACTCGCAACTGCCCAGATATTAGAGCTCCATCCGATTTTCTTTTTAGAAGAAGCCATTATTACTCCTTATTGAGGCATGATTTCCATGGCATGAGCCATCATCGCATAACGGGTATCAGTATCAATAGTAGCCAGAGCCGCATTTACCTGATCAAGAAGTTCGGTATCAGATAAACGTAAACCAACGCAGGCACCTGTCATTTCTACTACGAAACCATCAGCTTCATTGGCGAATGTTACAGTTGTCATACCATCCTGGGCATTGGCAAGTGCTGATTCATCATCAACGACAATACCATCTACCAGTCCATTTACGACGTTGTAGTACATTTCTGGTACATCAGTTGCAGCCTGGGCATGGTTAACTCCAGGAATCTGATCGATAGCGCCATCATAGTAGGTATTAACCTGTCCCTGAATAGTTGCGCCAGAGAAGTCCGCAAGGCAAGTCGCGTTTGCGTATTCACTGTCAGATCTTACAACTACAACATATTCAGTCTTATGAGTTGAATAGGTATTTGAGAAATTGATTGACTGCTTTCTTTCAGGTGTATCACCCATACCGGCAATAATCATATCAATCTGTCCATTGTTAAGTGATTCAATTAATCCACCCCATGCGAGTTTTACGATTTCAATATCCGCATCAAGATATTCACCGATCAGTAAAGCCATCTGTACATCATAACCTTCAGCGTAGAATCCGGAAAGGTTAGATATTTCCACATTGGTATCAGTAGCTGTATCTTCCTGCCAGTTGTTAGGGGCATAGTCACATTCCATACCGATACGATATACAGTTCTTCCTGTATCTTCAGCAGGAACATCTGCAGTACCTGAAGAAGATGATGAACATCCTACCAGCACAAACAGTGCACACATCACAATCACAATTCTTCTGAATAATTTCTTCATAAACTTTCTCTCCTTTAAAGATATCTCTTTAAAATAAAAGACGTCTTACACAAGACGCCCATTTATAATCTCTTATAAATAAAACCAAGCGCCTCTGCCTCATCGGCAGGAATATTATGGATATTCTCCATAATCTCACGGTCATACAGGTGCCCCCATAAGCCGTTCGGCGATGATTACCTTTCTCTGTTTTCAACGGATGCCTCCTTCAACAGATACTCATTTACACCGCTACCTCTGTGTCTTTTATTTTATGAAGTTATAATATTCCAGAATTATACATTTGTAAATAAGAAATCATTAAAAAATGTATATTTTTCAGAAATTAATGTGAAAATGTTTTCAATCAGCCAAGTATTTTTCTTTCAGCTATTTCTTTTATTGTCCCCATTACTGTTTCATAACTTAAGGGTCTGTTAAGAAAACAGGATGTTATATCTTCGTAATCTTTTCTGAAATATTCCTTTTCTGTAATATCCTTCAGGAGTCTGGAAATACTTATTCCCGAATCGGCAGAAGGACATGAACTCATGTTTGCCCTTATACTTCTTACTTCTTTTATAAGTTCTTTAAATTCATCGTTTATTTCAATCAGCGGATAAATCATATGAATGTCATAAAGATGTCTTGAATAGCGCTTTGTCTTACCCAGAAGATAATAATCACATACCGCAAACACTTTATCGATAAAAGTCCTGTCTATTCCCTGAACATTCATTTCAAAAGGATACAGATCATATTCCTCGATAATTTCTTTGTTGTCTTTTATAAGATACCGGTATATATAACTGTCTACAGGCATCTCTGATACCGGAAAAGCTATTGAAGAAAGAACGGTTTCCATTCTGACGCCCTGTATCAGTCTTTTATCAGAAAGATATTCATTAACAGGTTTATAGGAAAATGTATAACAGTTGTAGTCCCTTCTGCTGCGGGCATTTTCCCAGTCTGCAATAGGCAACCTTAGATACTCACTTATTCCCAGAATAATTTCGTTTTTCAGCTGTTTTCTTTTTCCCTGAGATAATTCGTTGATAAAAGCTATATCGATATCTTCCGAGAAACGTTCTATCACACGATGACACTTGGAAAGCGAAGTTCCACCCTTAAACACACAGTCAGGACATCTTATAGCCAGTTCTTTCAGGATTAATGTTACATAATAGTCTTTTTCAATGATATCCTGATTTAATCCCAGATCATTGGATGCAGAAGCCAGTACTTCTTTGAATAATTTCTGATTTTCATGCAAATAACTCATACAGTTTCAGTTCATAAACTGTCTTATAGATTCTGTCAGGATAATATATCAGATATTTATCCATATCATCTCTTCTTATTTTTATGGATTTAATGTACTCTTTTATTTTTATTACTCCTTCTTCGGTAATATCTGCGTACTGTTCATAATCTTTAAGCAGATCAAGAAGCTGCAGTATAACGGCGTTTTCTTCCGTAATCATTACACGTGGTTTACGTAGTATGATCTTCTGCTTCCTGATATTTAATTCTCTGTAGTTCGCACTCGCAAGATTACTGACAATTTCTATACTGCTTGGTACCTGAGTACTTAAACCAAGCTGATTCGCAAAAGTATATCCTGAATAATAACCGAATACTTCTTTATTTCTGTAAATATATTTGTATCTTGTCACATCACTGACAGATACTGTATCAGCATTCTTTAATCCGGATTTACCTTTAAGATAATAAATTCCATTATCAAAACGTTCTATTTTCCCGTTATCATAAAGAACCTTGAACATCTGCCTTTTATTTGTTTCACTTACAGGCAGATTTATATCTGAAGTAAAGATCGGTTCATTTTCTTTGTAGTTTTCTCTGATGTATTCCAGCAGCATATCTTTCCTCTAACGTATTTTAACTATATCAGTTATATTACGTTAGTTTCAACATATTTTATCTATAATACAGTTTCTCCTTTCATATCATTATTCGTAAGAAAAACGTATTTCCCTAAATAAAAGATCATTCTTTATGAATGATCCGTTTCGCTTATTATGGTTTTCTTGATAAAGCTATCTTCTTATAGGAATTACCTTTATCATTTGGATGAGGTTCAACTCCAATAACTGTTATCTCATTTTTACCAGGACCATACACCCAATAGAGTCTGCCGGCTCCTGGAGTATTGTTTTCAAGATAAGACTGAAATACTTTTTCTTTGTATCTGTCTGTAAGTTCTTTGATTTCGTGAGTATGAAGCCCCGGATATTTTGGATTGTTTGACAGTTTCTTCATTGCCTTACCCAGTTTCCTGAACAGCAGTTCTTCTTTTTTGCTTAATGTATTGCTGCTATATTTACTGAGCAGATCATTCCACAGTTTTTCAAATTCTGGAACACCCAAAACAATATTAAACATAATCAGTCCTCAAACATGGACAGATCTATTTTTTCAGAAACTTTTCCTTCTTTATAATTTTCCATTGCGCTATCCATCATCGACAATGTATTTTCAGAAACTGTAAACGGTTCAGTCAGTTGTCTAGGTGATAAAAGGAGCTTCCCGTCTGCAAACTCTTCTACCTGATAATAATCAAAAAGCGTTGACTTCAATGTCACTCTTTTCTTTGAATCAACCTTAGCAACATAACTTTTTATTACGTTCTGCATAATTACCTCCATTGTGGGATAGTGGGATTTTCCCACTTTTATTATATCTAAATCTTCAAAAAACATAAAACATCAGTTTCTCCTTTCATATCATTATTCGTAAGAGAAACTCTTTTCCCTAAAACAAAAAGATCATTCTTAATGAATGATTGCTTTTTATATATTAATGATTATCTCTTCCTTCTTCTATCCATATTATTATTCTCATAATATTTCTTTTTATCTTCATACATTCTTTTTTCAGCTTCCTTAATCATCACATCTACTTCAGGATATTCATCATTAAGATACGCACTTCCAACTGCTATATGATAGTTTTCTTTTTCTACTGTTTCCTTTAGAATCTTTACTTTTTCATTTAATATATTTTCGTTCAAATTACTCAGCACAAGATATTCATCTCCACCTATTCTGTATGTATCCTTTTTACCAAATAATATCTGTACCTCTTTCGCTATATATTTCAGCATCTTATCCCCAGCCTCATGACCCATAGAATTATTGAGTTCATGTAAACCATTGACATCTACATACAGACAGAAGAGATCTTTTTTATTGTTAATGTTATTATCCTTTAATGTTTTTTCATACGCATTACGGTTTTTTAATCCTGTAAGTTCATCATATTCCGCCATATCCCTTATCGTCTTTTCAAGATGGTACTGATTTATCCTGTTATTCGAATTATAGATATAAAGAAATATGGATATTAAAGAAAAGACAACCGCATTTAAGATATCCACGCCAAAGGTATGAGTTGCCTTGAAGTTAACTACCATCACAATAAACAAGAGACTTGAAAGAAATATTGCTGCACACATCCTTTCAGGTCTGTCTATAAAAAGCTGTGGTGTCACAAGAATCAGAGCAATATATGATGTTGCCACAATATTTCTGTCTATTATAGTGCCCAGTATTATCCCCATAGACATCACCATCATGATAAACATATACATCACTATCCTTACCTGTCTTTTATTGTCCTTTATGCCAGACAGAAGTATAAGTATAATCCCGCTCAGTAAAAAGATACCGATATATACCATACGGTATCTTTGCAAAGATACAATCACAAACGACAGTATTGACATAATCCCCAGTACCACTTTCAGGAATACACAGAAACTCAATAGACTTTTATAGTTATGTTCACTGATCTTATCTTCAACCATACGGTAACTGTTTAAACTGCCATCATTAATAAATGATATCTTTTCTGATATGAGAGACATGTCTTTTTCTCCTTACTCTAGTAATCTTCGATATTCTTTTGCGATATATTCAATGTCAACTTCAGGAGCCTTCTTATCAATCTGCCTTGTGAGCTTGGCGTATTCATAGGCGGATACACCCATACCCGCTACGGCCGCTCTTAATTTGATTGGCAGACTGATATAAAGACCCATGAATTTCCATAGGGCATTGGTATTTCCATGCCACCCCGTTAAAGCGTAAGAGAGTATCTTCATATTATCTTCATTTGTTGAAGATACTGCCGCTTCTACATGTTCACTTATCTTCTTTGAGACCTGAGGATATATATTTGCAGGGGAACATTCCAGGGCATTACAGATATAAAACACCTGATCAGCATATAAACGTCTTTTACCGTTCTCAATCTGTGAAAGAGTCTGGGGTGACATGGAAAAATCCAGTTTCAGCAGTCTGTCAGAAAGCTCAGACAGCGTAATACCTCGAGCACTTCTTACTTTCCTGAGATTCCTTGCCATCTGCATATTCATTCTATCCATTATTCTTTCCTCCCTTATAAACTTACAGTTAATATAGATAATTTAATTTAATTATAAGTTAAACGGATAGGTAAACAAAAACCGCCTAAGGCGGTTATCTGTTTTTACACGAATCAGTAAAGTATTTTATTCCTTATCGCGCAGATATTCTTCAATACGGTGAACACATTTATTGAGATCACCAGCTGCATAGAGCGAAATTGAACTAAGCCAGCCTATAAGAGTAAAGAAAGCCAGAATCATGATTCCCGCAATAACGCCCGCAACAGCATTAGAAGCATAGACAATTACGCTGAACGCTGAAAAAGCTCCACACGCAAAAATAATCCAGAAGAAGACCTTTGCCAGTCCGCACATTTTGCTGCCGATATTAGAGAACATAATACCACCATTGTCCTTATATGCTTTACTTGTCGTAACAGGTTCCTTGGCATAATCTGCATAGTCTGTCAGTTTTTCATTAGTATAAACCGGTTCACTTTCCTGGTTTGATCCGCATTCCGGACAGTACTTAGATCCTTCAGGCATCTCTGCACCACAATATTTACAGTTCATAATTTTTACCCCCTGATATTTCTATCTGACTTTAATTATATACCTTATAATAATTATCTTATCAATACTTACTAGAATTATTTTACATTTTAATTATTTTATATGATTATAGTTCAAGTAATTATGTTATAATTTATTTGCGGACAACAGTAAATAATCAATCTTATATCTGATTCTTTTATTAAATTTTGTTGTAAAATAAAATTAAAGTAATTATCCGCAATATTATATACTTTGCGGATATTTACTAAAATGGAGTATTTACATGTTAACAAGAAAAGAAGCAATTAATATTTACGGATCAGATTACCAGCTCAAGAAACAGCTGCAGAACAAATCCTTATATCAGATAGATAAAGGAATATACTCACAAAAAGAAAATGTACCGGATCTTGCGGTGATTTCTTTCAGGTATCCAAAGTCAGTTATCACCATGAACAGTGCTTTCTATTTTTATGGGCTTACTGATGTGATTCCTGATGATTATGATGTCGCAACAGACAGGAACGCCCCCAAAATCAGTGATGGTAAAATTCATCAGCATTTTATTCCTGAAGATTTTCTGAATGATGGTGCAGAAGAGATTGATTTAAACGGATACCCTATTCGTATTTATTCTATGGAACGTATGCTGATAGAACTTCTTCGTTTTAAAAGTAAACTTCCATACGACTACTACAAGGAAGTTCTTCATAGCTTCAGAAAAAAACTTCCATCCATGAACATCCAGAAGATACAGGATTATGCAATGAATGCTCCTAACAGCAACAAAGTCTCGGAGCGTCTGCAAACGGAGATTTTATGATTAACAATTTACTTTCAATGACAAAGCATTACATCGGTCTGGGATATTCCAGACAGAACGCAAACGCACGTGTTTGCCAGGATATTATATTAAAGGCAATTTCCCAAAGCAGTCTTTCAGGAAACATCACAATCAAGGGTGGTGTCGTAATGCGCGGAATAACCGGAAATATTCGAAGGGCTACACAGGATCTTGATCTTGACTTTATCCGTTATCCCCTGACTGATGAAGCTATCAGATCATTTGTTAAAGAAATCAACTGTCTTGAGGGTATTAAAATTGAAATTAACAGTGGTATAGAAGAACTTTCCCAGCAGGAATATAACGGTAAACGCGTTTATATAAAAATTTCTGATGATACAGGTTATCACTTCAGCAGCAAAATTGATTTAGGAGTTCACAAAAACATAAAAATCGAACAGGAAGAATTCTGTTTCGATATCTGTATGGATGAAGAAGGCGCATGTCTATTGATGAATACGTGTGAACAGATATTTGCGGAAAAGCTCCGTTCATTATTAAAATTCGGTCCCTTTTCTACCAGATATAAAGATATTTTTGATTTAGCATATCTTTCTGAAAACACAGATAAAGAAAAGCTTCTGATGTGCATTAGAACATATATTTATGAAGATGAAGACATGAAAGAAAACAGCATTGACGATATCATTATCAGAATAAACAGAACATTTATAGACAGAAGATATCTTTCTTCTCTCAACAGTTCTCAGAATAAATCCGACTGGCTTGGCATAGGAACTGATGCTGCTTTAGAAAAAATAACAGACTTTCTGCATACTCTAATTTAATTTCAAGAAACAGCCGATACTACCGGCTGTTTTTATTAGCGTTTTTTATATGACTATACTTCTGCCACCACTCTGCATGGTAAACCTGACATTTCCGCATAATTCATTGGATAGGTATTAATAATGATATTGTCTTTGTTTATCAGTTCCTTAAGGTTGCAGAGATTTTCTACAATAAAGACACCTCTATCAGCACAGTACTGATCTTTAGGTGTATGTTCCTTACCTCTTCTTACACCCGCAAAATCAACACCGATAATCGATACTTTCTTATCCAGCAGGGCATCTATCAGTTCATTACTTAACTGCGGGTGTTCCTTGAAATATGTCTGATTTCCATATCCTACTTCCTCTATAAAACCACTATAGAAAGCCACAAACATATCTTCATTTACTTTACTCAGATCAATATCGTTTATTTCTATATCTCTTTCTTTGATATTACTTATATCAAAGACAATACCTTTTCTTCTTGTGTATTGTAGAGGAAAGACTTTATTCATGACATCAAAGTGGGTACCTAAATGTCCAACTAGACTTTTCTTTTCATTGCCATTGGCATCACTTACCATCTTCGGTGTAATCAGTAAAGTTATATCTACCAACATAATTCTTTTCTCCTATATATATTAATTCTATTATGAATTCTCACTTTTCAGTTTCTGCAATTCTGTCGTAGCGTGAATAAACATATATACCGATACACATAGGAAGATAATGGCCACACATGCCCCGCTTATGCCCAGCATCGTTTTACTGAAATTTACATCATTTTCATACATCGACAGCATTCCCATTTCCAGTGTCAGCATCGATATCAGAGCCTGTGCAAATGAGATAATCTTGGAAGCTGATAATACAGGTGATCCGACCCTGCGGTATCTGAAGACATTGATAATCGCATTTATCAGGTTAAAGAAGGCAAAGAGCGCTACGATAAAGATAAAATACCCGGGATAGGTAAAGGTATTGTGATCAACAATAGCCAGAACCATCATCACATTCAAAGATATATTAAGAACCAGTAAAGTAAGAGCTGAAGCTCTGTAACGGTGATATTCTTTTTTAAGATTATTACCAGAATTCCTGATATCAATACCCTTTAACAGAAAGAATCTTGTAATGGTAAGTATCAGATAATACAGACCGAAACTTATAAGCCATAAAGAATGATTCAGTATACCCATTATCAGTTTCATAAGGGCAAAGAAGATATTTATCAGTAAAGATATCACCAGTGATACCAGAGCCTTGAAATGTTTATCCGTAAGATAAAGATGGCCATAATAATTATCATCAACAATCCCCAGTATCCTGTCCTTCAATATCTTCACATGTCTGATTACCCATAAGACAATAACAGTCAGTGAATAGAAAGACAGTACATATCCGATATAAGTCAGCACATCACTTTCATGATGAAAGACAAACGAATATACCATCGTAACTGCAATAACTAAAAAGCCGGATAAGACTATCCAGCCTGACGGATACATGATTCTCGTTAATAAACTTTTCAAATCATCACGTTTCATATTTATATATTTTAGACCCATTACCATCAGCGTGTACACACTCGATAATAATGCGGGCTATCATATCCATATCTTCTTTACAGTCATTCTTTATCCATTTACGTATTACAGCCATCATTCCCTGAATATAGAAATCAATCTTATATTCCTGATCATCTTCAGGTACACCAAAACGTACCATAATTGGTTTAAGAATATGTTTCTTTAATCCGGCATAGGAATCATCGGCCGACATGGCAGCAGGAGAAGAAAACACTGCTTTGAATATGAATTTCTTTTCTCTGATAAATCTCAGATACGGTAAAAGATATTCATTATTAATCAGCATCAGTTCATCAAGATTTTCATTATCCATCTTCCCTAAAAATCCTTCAGGTGTCTCTTCATAGAAAGTAAAAAGTTCTTTGAAGGAATACGCAACAGTTTCATTCAGAAGATCGTTTATCGTTTCATAATGCAGATAAAAAGTGGATCTGTTTACCCCAGCCTTATCACATATTTCTTTGATTGATATATACTGCAGTTCTTTCTTTTCCAGTAAATCCAGTAAAGCCTGATCCATCAGTACTGCCGTATTGAAATATTTACTCTCTGATCTTTTCATCTTATCTACATTATAGAAAAAGATAATGTGATATACATTATCTGTTTTCTTCCTTTAATCTTTTCTTGGCATCTTCTAAAGATTCATTATCTTTCTTAAGGAATCTGTCGACAAACCCATCTTCGATTTTTGTATAACCTTCTACTACGCTACTTTCAATATTCTTATAGGTACCTGTTACACCTTCTTCAATCTTTTTATAGGTTTCTGTAATATCTTCCTTAAGCTTTTCTTCTGCCTTAATGAGATCTTCTATTACCACCATTATTCAGCCTCGCTGATTTCTTTGGCGAGCTCCATGATTTCATAGGCATATTTCTTTTTGCCGTTTTCAAGAAGCTTCTTGTAGATTGGATAGTTTACACATACTCCCGCAATACCCAGGACACCAAGTACTACACCTACAATAAACATGGTCTGTGACCCATCACCGATGATCTTCATAGAGAAGCACATACCAGCTCCAAGTACCAGCGCTGAGATGATACCTAAACTGTAGGCTGAAACTGTCGCAGGCATCTTTGCCTTATTGTCCAGTTTTTTAAGAGTTACAACCTTGGAAGTATCCTTTGGTGCATATTCATTAGCTAAAGATTCTGCGTAAATTTTATCTGTGTTCATTTCTTTTACCCTCCACTTAACTTACAATCTCATTCTATTAAGTAAGAGATATTGATTGAACAACACCAAAAGCCAAATGTGTTGATTTATACTTTTTTATCTTATTGAGTATTTCGTTCAGTTAGTCCTCACGGTATTTAGCCATAAGCGTTTTAAACAGTTCTGCAGTTGAAGGTGGGGTATATACGATTGCGTTGGCACCGGCATCAATTGTGCGTTTGATGCTTTCCCCGGTTTTACCACCGCTTGCGATGATGGGAATATCCGGATAAGCAGCACGGATTTTCGAAATTACCTTTGGAGTATCTGCAGCACAGGCGACATTCAGAATCGATGCGCCTGCGGCAATACGTTCTGAAATATCAGTATCTTCACTGGCAATCGTTATGACCACAGGAATATCAACAGCTTTGGCTACGCCAATCAGGTTAAGATTACTGATAGGGGCATTTAATACAACACCCATCGCACCCCGTGCTTCGGCATCTTTGGCAAGTCCCACGGTTCTTAGACCCTTCGTAGTTCCACCGCCGATTCCGCAGAATACCGGAATATACGAAGCCTCTAAAATATGCTCACTGATGACAGGCTGCGGTGTAAACGGGTAAACCGCAAAGACCGCATCTGCATCACAGTTTCTGATAATTGCCAGATCTGTCGTAAATACGAAAGATTTAAGTCTTCTTCCGTTAATGACGATTCCGCTGGCGTCATATACTTCTTCTGGAAGTCTCAGAATATGCCCCCTTAAAGAACTCTGTATGGAAGGCGCTGTCTTTTTTTCAGTATCCATCTTAATCTCCCTGAATAAATAACGCTCTCATCTTTATCCTTCTTTTTGTCCAAAGACCATCAGCAGTTTACCGATACCAACAAGCAAGAGATATATTCCTGCAAGAGCGCCGATAAGTTTTTCTGTACCGAAAGGATGAAACAGCATCGCTACACCTATAACAATACCCGCAATACATACTGCCATACTGATATAGAACTGTTTATTGCCTTCCGTAAGTTTAATGAAATTAAGATTCAGCATTCTTCCAAGACAATGGATAATAAACCATACCGGGAAGATAATGGACATCATTCTTACAGTTATATTATTAAACATGATCAGTACAATTCCCAGCATGATATTGACAATACCGGATATCATCGACAGCATCGGACCAAAACCAGTACTTCTTTCTAGCTGCATATAAAACGCCATATCGGAAATTCCATTAATTACCGCCATAATTCCATATACTACCGCAAAACTGCTTAAGGCAGCCTTGGGATGAGACAGGGTATAGATACCGACAATAACACATATTACCCCTGCCATAAATTCCATCCAGTTGAATGATTCTTTTCTGTTCATCTTATTCTCCTTCATTTAACATCTTCATAAACTCTTCACCTGTAATAGTTTCTTTTTCATAAAGATATTCCGCAATTTCATCAAGTTTCTTCTTATTATCCTTTAAAAGATTAAAGGCTTTTTCGTGCTGCTTCTTTACAAGTTCAACGACCTTTTTATCAATCAGGGTCTGGGTTTCTGGTGAACACGATAAGGACGCATCATCCCCAAGATACTGGGAATTGACAGTTTCCATCGCTACCATATCAAAGTCATCAGACATGCCGTATCTTGTGACCATTGCTCTGGCATATCTTGTTGCCTGTTCTATATCATTTGAAGCACCGGTCGTAACTGAACCAAAGACGAGTTCTTCAGCAGCTCTTCCTCCGGTCAAAGTCGAAATCTTGTTTTCCATCTCAGTCTTACTCATAAGATAATGATTTCCTTCTTCGACCTGCATCGTATAACCCAAGGCTCCAGAAGTACGTGGGATAATAGTGATCTTAGATACCGGTGCGGAGTGTGTCTGTAATGCCGCAACAAGCGCATGTCCAGTCTCGTGGTAGGCCACAATTTTCTTTTCTTCATCAGACATGATGGCGTTCTTTTTCTGATAGCCGGCAATGACAACTTCAATACTTTCTTCAAGATCTTCCTGAGTAACACTGTTACGGTTATTACGGATTGCCCTTAAAGCCGCCTCATTTACGATATTGGCGAGTTCTGCCCCGGATGCACCAGATGCCATACGGGCAATATGCGTAAAATCGATATTGTCATCGTGTTTAACCTTCTTGGCATGAACTTTGAGAATATCTTCTCTACCCTTTAAATCAGGAAGTTCTACCGGTACACGACGGTCAAAGCGTCCAGGTCTTGTCAGGGCTGGATCCAATGATTCCGGTCTATTGGTAGCGGCTAAAATAATGACACCGTTATTACCTTCAAAACCATCCATCTCTGTCAGTAACTGATTAAGGGTCTGTTCTCTTTCATCATTACCGCCGATTCTTGAATCACGTTTTTACCGATCGCATCAATCTCATCAATAAAGACAATACAAGGGGCTTTCTCTTTGGCCTGTTTAAAAAGATCTCTGACTTTAGAAGCACCCATACCCACAAACATCTCGACAAATTCTGAACCCGAAATTGAGAAGAACGGTACGTTGGCTTCGCCTGCCACGGCTTTCGCCAGCATCGTCTTACCGGTTCCTGGAGGACCAACAAGCAGTACACCTTTAGGCATTGAAGCACCTATTTCCTTATATTTATCAGGATTGTGCAGATATTCTACAATCTCCTTCAGATTTTCTTTAGCCTCTTCTTCACCAGCCACATCCGCAAAATGAATTCCTTCAGCTGACTGTACATAGACCTTGGCATTACTTTTGCCCATGCCAAACTGCATGACATTGCCAGCAGGTCCATTCTTCGTCTTCCTTGACATCATGTTTCCGATTCCCGAAAAGATCAGCATAGGTAATATCCAGTAAAGAAAAATACTTGTAAGAGGTGAAGAAGATTCCACAATCTCACCGGAAAACTTCGCACCCGCATCATATAATCTTTCCGTCAATGTCGGATCATCAATCAGTCCTGTCTTATAGGTCACACTGTTATCCGCATTGGTAAACAGTATCTGATTACTCTGTATCTCTACCTGTCCTATTTCTTTTTCTTCAATCATATTCATGAAAGTACCATAATCGGTTTCCACTATCCTGCTGGCATTAAACCATGGCAGCATTACAGCATTAAACAGCAGAATCATAAACAGCACTGAAAGATAATAATTCAGTAATGTCTTCTTTGGTTTTTCATTCATCTTCTTTTCCTCCTTTAATATTCTTTCTTAAAGCTATATTTCTTTTGATATCAATAATCCTGTCTACCAGCATCTCAATCTCCCGATCTTCACGCATCACAAGATCAAGCACTTCCTTACCAAGTGTCTGATATTTCTCATTAAGCTTTTCTTCAAGCTCACTTAATTCTTCATTAAGTTCATTAATATCTGAATCCATATAAACCCCTTTCTTTCCACTGAAATTATTTCAGTAAAACAGATTAAAAAGAGTAATCAGAAAATCAAAAGTGTACACTTGTGCACATTTTCAGCAATTTGTGCACTAAAATTAAATTATGGAAAAAACTGCCAATACCCCTAAATCAATACAGACCAGAAACCACCTTTGCGATGTCCTTGAAAAGATGCTGATGAAAGAAAGCTTTCAGAAGATAAGTGTCAATGATATCTGTGAAGAAGCTTTAATATCCCGTTCCGGTTTCTATAAACACTTTGAAGACAAATATCAGCTTCTTAAATTCTGCATAGAAAAGGAAGCCCTCAATTCCAGAAAACATATCACCGAAGAAACGCCTTTAAGAGATGCCATACTGATTGTCCTTAATTACTTTAAAGAAAGAAAAGAACTGATGTATCATCTTTTTCTCGATTATCCTGAAAAAGAAATTATCGATATCATCAGTTCCATATTCTTAAATAAGATTGAAGAAAAATTCGCTGAACAGTCTGAAGCTGATTCCAAAGTAGCTGCCGTCTTCTTTGCCGGAGGCATATCCTTAATCATCCTTCGCTGGCTGGAGGGAAGACTGAATATGTCGGCAGAAGAACTCGCCGATAAATGTGCAGTACTTCTTGAAAAATAAGAAGATAGATGAGTAATCACACATTACTCATTTTTTAAATGTGAATAATATCCTTATAATCAGCACAATAAAACAGACCGGCGCAATCCTGATAAACAAAAATTCAAAGATATGAAGTGCTGTCCCCAGAATTGCCGTACTGTGATTACTGTAATCCCATGAAAGATATTCGCTGTGCATATTATATAAACCTATAAACACAATTATCATCACAACACACGAGAATATAAGTATCGTTCTTGTCTTTTCTTTACTCATCTTTAATAACCTCAATTATCGCATTTTCGTACCATTCACCAGGATAAGGAAGAAGATCTCCCTTTGTTTCTTCACCGATACCTTCATAACTGATTTCATCTTTTACCTTATTGAAATATCTCTGATGAAGATCAAGTACCTTATCACGTACGATATATTCAGCCGTTTTTCCCATACCGTTTTCTTCCATTATTCTTTTTACTTCAGCATATCCCTTTGTCTTTTCATCCATATATATCAGAGAATCTATTAATGATCCTCCCTTTTTAAGTACCCTCCTGGATTCACATAATCCTTCTTCATACAGTTCACCCATATTAAGATATCCGGTAAATGTACATATCATATCTATACAATCATCTTTTAATGGAAGTTCAGTTGCATCACAGGCAATATAGCTTACTTTGCATCTGCACGATTCTTTGAATTTCAGTCTGTCATATTCAAGTACCGCAAAACTCAGGTCAGCAGAAATAATATGAACATTTTCATCCACTCTTTCAATCAGCCTTTTTAACAGCATCCCTCTTCCTGTAGCGATATCAATCAGATATCCGCTTTTAAGTACAGCTGTTTTATCGACAATATCATTAATGAATTTATTTTCTGTCTCTAACTGTGGAATACTTTTTCTTCCTTCAATAATTTCGTGAAGCCTCACATCACTAAAATGACGTGCATCCTGTAAGGTGTCATGCGACACCTGCCTGTTTTAGACGGGCGGATTGCATTTCTACGATACGGTTTAAACTCAGCTGAGCCATCTTCTTTTTGAAAGACAGTGCCGCATTTAAACTAATCAGCGTAGAGAATGTGCAGGTGCTTCTCTTACTAAGTTCAGGAACTTCTGCCTGAACCTGCAACCCTGAACTCTCATCCAGGGATTTAAGTATCTCACGGATAAAATACCGTGCTCCGATATTGTATGATGCACTAAGATCACAGTTGTATACTTTACCGTTTGTAAACTGACAGATACTATAGTTACTGTCTATACCACGGGTAACATAACCGCTGCCGTCATAGGCCAGTCTTGAAGTACCCCAGGCATTGATATGACAAACGTGTTTGCCAAGTCGGTGTGCCTTGTCTACAACCATAGCCTGTACTTCCTGACTTCTCCAGAGTTTTAGTTTCTGTTTCTTTGATCCCCTGACTTTTCCTTTTTTCTCAAGATGTTCAAAGACTATGACATCTGCGTTGTACAAAACGGCAACATCCATAATAAAATTGGCTGTCTTACAAGAAATGTCATGGTTAATACCCTTTGCCTTAGCCCATAGTCTAGGAGTCTTTCTGTTTCCGTGCTGCTGTGCCTTCTTTATTCTGTTAGTACTGTGACTCAGATGGTCTAATTCCTTATCAAGATGACAGAAATGTCTTCCCAGGATAGTGCCGTCTGATTTCATAACGCTTATTGTAGCTGCACAGTTGATACCAAGATCTACTGCTATGAGAGTCTTTTCATTAACAGGTACGGTATACAGTTTCGTATCCTCTTCAAAAGGAAAGTCCAGAAACCATTCCTTCCCTCTTTTTCGAAGAACCGGTACACACTTCTTTCTTGTACTGCAGTGACGATTGATGTAATCGATATCTGACTTGCGCAAGTCTACTGATATCCAGTCCCATGTATTGCGGATATATACCTTAATCTTTGCCGTATATGTACCTGTTTCTTCATACATGTTGTCTTTATATAAAGAAGGATAGATATATCCTGCCTTTGGGATACCAGGTGCTCTGCCGTTTCTGTTTTCTTCCCAGTAGAGATAATTACTCTTATAGGAAGATACCTTGCCTATGGCTTCAGAGATGGCGGCTCTACGAAGGTATGAAGGCATCTTATAGAAATGGATATCAAAGTCATACTTTGGTTCTGGATATTTCTTTGACTTATGTATCAGAGTCTCAATATATCTCTGTCTTGAATTGGAACCCTGAATCTTTACAATATCATCCCATTCATTTATACAGACATCTATAAGGAAATCTACGGCATTACGGTATACAGTGACAGTATCTTTAAAGATATGATTGTAGTGTTTTATTTTTACACTGTAGGTTGAATAAATCTTCATAACACAACAGACCTCCTTTCTGTATCTGATATAATTATAGCACAATACTTGAAATATAATCATTCAATTCAATATATTATTAATTATTTTCTAGTACTCAGTCTTTTGTCTCATTTCCTATTTAAAAAGAAGCATTTCTGTTTCTTTAAATATAGAACCATAATGATTCTTCGTTTTATATATCGGATTAACTTCTTTCTTTAATTAAAGAGATATTACCTGAATATTACATAAATCCACCTGACTCATGACTGAAGTCACGGGTGTGCGGTGGATATTCATCAAGTAATCTTTGGTTAATGTTACCTGATGTGCAGGTGATTCTGAAAACCGTACATCCTTATCATTTGACCCCATGGTGAAGGTGCCTGCTTGAACATATATCATCTTAAATTCAACATCATTAATTTTGTAAGTAGTGGTTTCCAGTTTCACATTGTCCTCTTTATCTTCATTTGTCTTAGTTCCCTGAGTAGTTTCCGTTATTTGATTAGCTATAGTATTTGTGCTGTTCGATTCTTCTTTGCTGCAACCGGTCATTATCAATAAGGCAAAAAATAACAGCACAAAGAGTAGTGATATTTTACTTGTTTTCGTTCTATAAGCACTTCCTTTCCTCCTCCACATCCAATCCATAGCCCGTTTCAATGATTTTACTATTTAATGCAAATTCTGACATCTTGCCAGGAAGAGTTGTCCGCCATTTCCGGGCTTTCTCCAAAGAATGCCTTGCCTGCCTCTTCATCTCCCTTCAGCCAGTAGCAAAACCAGGCCGTCATGTATCCGTCGGAATCACGAAGGGTATCCCCGTGATCCTTGTCTGTGAGTCGGCCGATCAGTTTTGGTACACTGTCGGAAATCGCATTATAATTCATATCCAAAGCCCAAAGCGGACATATTCCCTGACCGGAAGTTGGAGTAATATCTTCTGCCTCTCCGCTGTCAAAAGCACCGGTACCCGCCACCATGGCGCAGGGAATCGTCAGCTCACTGAGGTCATACGCCCACTCTTTACCGAAAACATTTTCCTGCCCCCAATAAGGTGAGGTCGGACTAATGGACCAGATTGCCGAATACACGGAGCCGTGCTCCTGAGCAGTAACAGCGTTAAAGGCCCCCACTCCACCCTGCGAATGACCGGTGATACCGACATGCTCTGTATCGATCCTATGGTAAAAAACCGATTCCGGGTCCTCGTTCAAAGACATAAGAAATACCAGGGTTGATTCTGAAGAGGCACCCGTTCTGGAATTTTCATCCTCATTTCCTGCCACAATGAATCCCCAGGATGCTAAATGTTTCATCACACCATCAATCATAGAAGAGGGTGTCCCCGTTCCGTTTACTATTATGACAAGAGGATATGACATATCTGTATTAATCAGTTCCTTCGGGTACCATATCCGATACTTACCAATAATCTCATCCTCTGCATCGTATTCCAAAAGCATTGTATCCGCAGATCCCAAGGTTGCGTATTCTTTTTCAATCTTTCCGGCTGCCGAAGAGAAGTTGTAATAATGATCGTTCTTATAAGCAGCGAACAGGAATAGGCCGCCAATGAGTACCATGACCAGGAGAACCAGCACACAGATAACGAGCAGCACCTTTTTGATAAGCTTACCAATTTTCATATTTTTTCCTTTCCTGCCACGTCTAGATTTCCCTTGCCGTGACAGATGTTACGTCTTATAATATACCCGTAAAGCGACGTTTGATAAAGTCACAATCATCGTCAAATTGTTACGTCTGGAGGTCTTATGAATCCAAACAACGCCGAAATCAGTCTTATTTCCAAGGAAAGCATTGCCGTCGCGGCCGCTGAACTGATGAAATCCCCAAATGCACTCTCCGTCACCGGTGTGTGCGCCACAGCCGGTGTGTCACGCAATGCCTTCTATCGAAACTTCGAAACCATGGACGATGTGCTGATCTATTATATGGTTCTCAGATGGGCGGAATATTCCCGGGAACATGATGTAGAGAACGGCCCACAGGACAAGATCAACGCTCATCTGATTCGTTTCTTTTATGAACACCGTGACTTCATACGGGCATTAAAGAAGCATCATCAGCTCTACCTGGTAGAATCTCTTTTCAAGCGCGTTATCATCCCTCTGGATGCGGAAGGACCTATGCGTTATTTCCTTTACGGCACTGCATATATGATTTATGGGTTTATTCGAGCGATGATTGATAACGATTTTGCGGATAGTCCGGACAGTATTGAAACTATGTTTGAGAAAAAATAAACAGATATCCAAATTAGTACATTCAAATTGATTTTTTACATTAAGGCAATGTCACTT
>JAUNIH010000065.1 GCA_030523555.1 Erysipelotrichaceae bacterium | reverse complement strand
AATAGTAATGAACCCCCGCAACATCAAGACCGATAATCAAAACAGACACAATAATCAGGAATATTATTTTTTTAATCATTTTTTGTACCTCCTGATAATTATTCGTATAAAAATCTATAAATCCTAAAAAAATACCTCAGAAATTTAATTCCGAGGTATTTTTTTTATTGTTTTATGTGATTATTTTCTTCTTTGACCCATTCAGGAAGCTTTTCTTGTAGACTCTTAAAACCTTTCTCATTATCAGGCATACCCTGAAACTTTACTTTGTTTCCATAACGTCTCGTATTTCTTGATAAGGCTTTGAAAGATAATCGAAGCTGTTTATGTTCACGGTCGATATCGATAACCTTGGTCATGACATATTCATCAATATTCACAAAGTGATCGATATTTCTGACAAAACCATTGGATATTTCTGATATATGTATAAGGCCCGTTACGCCATCATCAAATTTTACAAAAGCACCGAAGGGACGTATTCCGGATATCTTTCCGTAGACCGTCATACCTACCCTGTAATCATTAATATTGCTCATACCACGATATTATAACATGTTATAATATTTACTGATGTTAAAGAATTATTACCCAATGGTATGTTTTCTTACAGCGGTTTTTGTAGCACAGGGTGTCAAGCCTTTTATCATGTATCCAAGAACCAGACAGTTCAAACTCTCATATGCGTTTAACTCCGGTGGTTATCCAAGTTCACATTCCGCAGGTGTTTCCGCGGTCGCTCTGGCAGTAGGCCTTCAGGAAGGTTTTGATTCAGCTCTGTTTACTGTCTGTTTTGCCCTTACAGTCATCGTCATCTTTGATGCCTTCAATGTAAGATGGTATGCCGGCAGAAACATCAAACTGACCAAACAGCTTGTAGAAGACCTTGAAGATTTCATCGATGAAACCGATCCTATCTACAACGAAAAGCTCAAGGACGTACTGGGTCATACGAAAATGGAAATCGCTACGGGCATAATGCTGGGAATTTCCATATCTTTAATATATTATTTTATCTGGAGATAGATTATGGATCAGAATGAAAAAGAACTCTTAGTTCGTAAAACAATAGAAAAAGCAAGACCTTACCTGCAGAATGATGGCGGTGATGTCGAATTTGTAAAACTTGAAGATGATATTGTCTATGTAACAGTAAGAGGAGCCTGTGTAGGCTGTATGTCTCTTGAATACACCATGAAGGAAGGTGTAGAGGCACTGCTTCTTGATGAAGTAGAAGGTATCAGAGAAGTTAGACTGGTAAATGAAAACGGTGACTATTACGCCTGGTAATAAGCACCGCTTTTTTATTCATTAATGAGATTATAATCAAATGATATTTCCTTATTCCCATCACTGACTTTAAAGTGTTTTTCATCAGTTCTATAGAATCTTCCATACATCAGAACATCTCTGTTTTCCTTAAAGTCTTTTATCTGTTCTTTGACCATATTAAGTTCTTCTTCACTCAGTTTATTAAGATCAAGTTCATAGCCAAGACATCCGAATTTTGCCACTTCATATCTGTATCCTAAAGGGAAGGTTCTTCCGGTCTGATGATTAGGACAGGCTGAAACATGAGATCCGATACATGATACAGGATAGCCATACGAATAACTGTACAGCATTCTTCTTCTTACTTCCGCATCGGTATTATCAGATGCCCAGATCTGCGGGAAGTAACATAAAATACCTAAATCAAAACGGTTTCCTCCACCTGAACATCCTTCAAAAAGAATATCCGGGAATCTCTTATTCAAGGTTTCACATAAACGGTAGAAACCAAGATAGTAACGGTGAACAAATTCCATCTGTCGCTTATTCTTCTTTGAATATAAATCAGACATAATTCTGTTCAGGTCCCATTTGACATATGTACATCCTGATTCTTCAAAAACAGAACTCATTATCTCAATCAGATAATCAACCAACTCATCATTACTGAGATCAAGATATCGCTGATTTCTCCCTTCAGAATGATGATCATATTCAACGCACCATTCAGGGTGCTTACGGTATAGGTCAGAATCCGTATTGACCATTTCCGGTTCAACCCAGATGCCAAAATTCATATCTATATCTTCATTCAGTTTTCTCAAACCACCAGGAATCTTATTTTTATCACATGTCCAGTCGCCTAAAGAAGAAGTCGCGTCATTTCTGCCCCCGAACCATCCATCATCGAGGACAAAAAGTTCAATCCCAAGATCCTTTGCCTTCCTGGCAAGTTCCAGAAGTTTTCTTTCTTCAATATCAAAATAGAAAGCTTCCCAGGTATTGATAAGAATCGGTCTTCTATTATACTGATATTTTCCTCTTACAATATGCCTGTTGATAAAGTCGTGCATGTTGCTGGACATACCGTTAAAACCTTTATCAGAATATGTCATAACAGCTATCGGACTTTCAAAAGATTCTTTATTCTTAATTTCGAATTCAAAGCGGTCAGGATTGATACCTGAGACAAATCTTGAACGGTTCTGAATGATCGTATCTACTGCTTCATAATGGTTGCCGCTGTATACAAGATTAAAACCGTACACATCACCATTATCTTCATTCGCATCCTTAGAACTTATCATCACAAAAGGATTGGCACGGGAACTGCTTGATCCGACATTTGATGAGTTTACCAGTTTTATCTGATTAATGATTGATGATGTTTTATGCATCTCATTGGCCCATGATCCTCTGAAACAGGTAAAGATCATATCATCATTTTCAAAGTCCAGCTGTAAAGACATCAGTTTCTGTAAAACAATATCTTCTTTTTCCCTATTTACCAGAACGGCATTTCTGCATATCACATCCTCTTTTTCATAGACATAGAAATGA
This sequence comes from Erysipelotrichaceae bacterium, assembly GCA_030523555.1. Taxonomy (GTDB): domain Bacteria; phylum Bacillota_I; class Bacilli_A; order Erysipelotrichales; family Erysipelotrichaceae; genus Colivicinus. Next base: position 5,542 of record JAUNIH010000065.1, on the reverse strand, counting down.
AGATAAAGATATATTTCAAAATGATAATCCTTAAGTTCTATGCATAAGTGTTCGCACTCTCCATGAGGTGAAGGAAGATTATGGAGTTTTATTTCACATTTATCAACTGAATGTGATTTATATAAGAAATCAGAAGTCAGAGAACCATCCGGATTGATCAGTTCAATAAAAGGTTCTTTTATATCCCCTTTTCCGCATGTTGAAACTTCGAGAAGTTCTGATTCCAGAAACAGTTTTTTATTATCATCATAGGCAATCGTATCACCGATATCCCATCCGGGCTTAATAAAAGAAACGTCATCCTTATTTCCGTAATAAAGATGACGCAGATGACCTGTATTAAGTAATTCAAAGACATATGATGTCTTATCTGTTGATATGACAAACTGTTTATTATCAAAAGATATCATACTTATTTTGTTAAGAAAGAGAACGCTTCTCCTGATCTTACAAATTCAACAGGAACTTTATTATTAAAGAGATCCTTAAGATATTCGCTGAAGAATTTCATACCAGGTTCTTCCATATTGAAGTGCCCTACAGCCAGTACTCTCTTATTGAGATTGAGCATGGCTGAATCTCTGATATATTCACTGACGGTAAAATCGGTAATTTCCATAGCCAGAACGGTATCTATATCGTTGTTTTCGATAAATTCAGTTTCTTTATTATCGAGTGGACCGATGATATGGGAAGTGATATAGACATTTTCGGCGTTACCTTCAATATCACCGGTATATTTGATACCTGATAAGCCTAGTTTTTCCATCAGCTCCTTACCAAGCTCTTTTACCGGTTTTGAAGGGATCCTGAACTGCCTAGGCTGTTCATAACTGTTTACCAGGTAATCATTCCATCCCAGTTCATTCATAAGACCGACAAAGATGCCGTCGCGGTATTCACCGTTCATATTGATACCGGCATGAATATAATCGTGATCTCTCCAGACACACATATCGCCCAGTAAGGCAATCTTTTCCTTATAGGTTCTGTTGTATACAAGCCAGTCGGTATGATCACCATGATTCCAGAATAAAGCCTCATGGACGATGATGAAATTGGCACCGAGTTCCTTCGCCTTTCTGATGACATCAGCAGAGGCAAAAAGCGTTACGACTATACCTGTACATTCCTGATCAGGATTGCCGTAGAGAATCTTGTCTCTGGTAGTTTCAGGTTTAATTTTAATCCCGTTCCATTCATCATGGGAGTTGTTTTTGATGGTATCAATTATTTCACTGATTTTCATCTTTTAACCTTTAATAGCGTCTAAGCAGCGGTCACAGAGACCATCTTCATTTTCTTCTTCAACGACATTCCAGCATCTAGGACATACATGTCCTGCAGCCTTATCAATTCTTACTTCAATGTTGTCGTATTGAGTGAGTGTTTCATCAGTAAATGAAACTTTAGAAATAATCAGCCACTGATTGATCTTATCACCAAACGCATCACTCAACAGTTTCTTATCTTCATCCGATACATGTAAAACCGCATGAGCCTGCATTGGCTTTTCAATTATCTTATTGTTGATAGCTTCTTCTCTGGCCTTGAAGATATCAGCTCTGATCTGATGCAGTCTTTCAAAGTTATTCATGATAACAGATGAATCTTCATATTCCTTTATTTCAGGGAAGTGTGCGTAGTGAACAGATTCTGCCTCACCTGAGCCGAACAATTTCCATACTTCTTCAGTTGTGAAGCAGAGAATCGGTGCCCAGAGTTTTACAAAGTAATCAAGACATGTATATAGAACTGTCTGAATCTTTCTTCTTCTAGGAGAATCAATCTTGTCGCAATACAGGATATCTTTCGCGAAGTCACAGTAGTAGCTTGAAAGTTCATTGGTCATGAAGTTTGTCATAGTACTTGTAGCCAATACAAAATCGTATTCATCATAGGCTTCAATGGTTTTCTTTGCCATATTGTTTAATGACACCAGGATATATTTATCCAGAGCTTCAAGATCTTCATAAGCCACCATATCGTTCTTCGAAAAGTCTTCAGGATTGATATTACCCAAAAGGAAACGGAAAGTGTTTCTTACCTTACGGTACTGATCGGAAACCTGTTTAAGGTTGGAATCACCGATTCGCATATCAGACTTGAAGTCCTGACTTGAGGCCCACAGTCTTAAGATATCGGCACCGAACTTGTTGATGATATCAAGCGGATTAACGACGTTACCTAAAGATTTATGCATCGCTTCACCCTTGGAATCACATACCCAGCCATGAGACAGGACAGATTTATAAGGTGCTGTATTGTTGCAGGCAACAGATACGATCAAAGAAGAGTTGAACCAGCCTCGATACTGGTCAGAACCTTCAAAGTAGAGATCACAAGGATAAGGAAGGTTTCGCGCATTCAGTTCATTCCATGAAGAACCGGAATCAAACCAGACATCCATGATATCTTTTTCTTTGGTATATAAGCCGTTAGGTGATTTAGGATTGGTATAGCCTTCAGGTAAAAGATCCTTGGCTTCTCTTTCAAACCAGACATTTGAACCGTATTTTTCAAAGAGCTCTGCGATATGTTCAAAGACTTCTTCTTCCATGATTGGTGATTTGTCTTCGTTATAGATGATAGGAATTGGTACACCCCATAATCTCTGACGGGAAATACACCAGTCCTTACGGGTAGCGATCATATTCTTTAAACGGCTGTAGCCGAAAGAATTGATCCATCTTACATTTTCGATAGCTTCCATCAGCTGTGGTTTGATCTTATCGATTGAGGCGAACCACTGCACAGTCGATCTGAAGATTACCGGTTTCTTTAAACGGTCATCATGCGGGTATGAGTGAGTAATTCTTTCTTTGGCAAGTAAGGCATCACATGCCGCAAGTTTCCTGATTACTGCCACATTGGCGGAATCATCTTCTTCACCTACAACAAACTTACCTTCTAGATCTGGACCTACTTCTTTGGTCAGACAGCCCTGATCATCAACAGGAGAGAATGGTGCAATACCATACTTGGCACCCACCATAAAGTCATCAGAACCTAGACCTGGAGCCGTATGTACACAACCTGTACCATCTTCATCAGAGACATGGTTTCCCAAGATTACAAGTGATGGTCTTTCAGGATAGAAAGGATGTTTAACGGTAATGTATTCAAGTTCTCTTCCCTTGAAAGTCTTAACGACGCCTAAATTGGTAAGACCGAACTTTTCCAATAGATAATCAGTCTTTGATTCAAGGAAGATCAGCTTACCCTTTTCGGTATTTACGACAGCGTATGTTAAAGCTTCATTAAGACAGATTGCGAGGTTTGAAGGAATAGTCCAAGGCGTAGTAGTCCAGATGACAAATCTTTCATCACCATCAAGTACTCCTTTTCCATCAAGCACATCAAAGGCTACAAAGATGGAAGTATCTTTCTTATCGAAGTAGACAATTTCAGAATCCGCAATAGCTGTTTCCTGCCATGGTGACCAGTAGATTGGTTTTAAACCCTGGAAAATCATTCCGCTTAAGGCCATCTTGGCAAAACTTCTGATCTGTCTTGCCTCAAATTCAGGTTTTAAAGTGATATAAGGATTTTCATAATCACCAATCTGACCTAAACGTTTTTCTGTAGCCATCTGCTGAGAAATCTGCTGATGAGCGTATTCTTCGCACTTTTCTCTGAATTCTTTAGGACTTACTTCCTTACGGTTTACACCTAGTTTCTGAATGGCGTTTTCAATAGGAAGACCATGAGTATCCCAGCCAGGAAAGAATGGTGTATAGTAGCCCATCATACCTTTGGAACGCACGATGATATCTTTGATCGATCTGTTCATCGCTGTACCGGCATGGAGGTTACCATTGGCATATGGCGGACCATCATGCAGCACAAAAGGTTTGTGGTCTTTATTCTTTTCCAGGATCTTGTGATAATGATCATCATCTTCCCATTTCTTAAGAATATCAGGTTCTTTACTAGGAAGATTTCCTCTCATCTCAAAATCCGTTTTAGGCATATGAAGTGTATCTTTATATTCCATTTCTTTTCTCCTTAACTATTTAAAAAAGGTGTTACCAAAGGTCGCCGATAGCGAGGTACCACCTTAATTTGTTACTTGTTCTCTTAACGCGAGTAACGCTGATGGTTTTGCCATCAGAGCTCCTAAGTGATTTTTAAATAACTGTGTACTGATTTGCACCACCCATCAGCTCTCTACAACACTCATTATCTAAACGTGTCTTATTCTTAACTGTTTTAGTCGTTTAAATTGATATCGCCGCCAACCTGAAGATTCTTAGGTGAGCATAAGATAACATTTTCACCGATTCTCTTGATTGAACCATCAAGACCATAAACTACACCGGAAAGGAAGTCGATGATTCTCTGACGGTATTCAGAAGGCATTCTGTGAAGGTTTACACAGCAGGCTCTCTTAGACTTGATGTGATGACCTATTTCTTCTGCTTCATCAAAGTTTCTTGGTTCAAACAGCACGATATTTGTAGCTGAAGTTATATTTGAAGAACCGTCGATAGTACCCTTTTCATATGGAGATACTGCCTGAGCTTCTTCAGGAGATAATTCTAACTGATCAACCTCATCCTCATCCGGAGCGATGAAATTATTGATTTTATCCATGAGTCCCATAATATATTTCTCCTTTATTTACTAAATTATTTTATCAGTTTAATCATTCTTATTCAATCGCTTTAATCAGATGATTTTTAACCAGATATTCATATACCCCATCATCAAGCACATCATCCGTATCTTCAAAGCCCCTGTTCTTTAATTCTTTCATACAGTTTGCCATAACTACAGGATGTCCAACCGCTTCTAACATCTGTAAGTCATTTAAACCATCCCCAAAGGCATATGAATTTTCTACAGGTATATTCAGATATTCCATGACCTTTTTACAGCCATAGCCTTTGTTTATACCTTTGATATTGACATCATAGGAAGTAAACCAGTGATGACGGTCAAGTCCTGCATAATCACGCAAAGCCATATATGATTCACTTAATCCATCCTGATTTTCAAAACCTATCATCGCAATAAAATAGTCTCTTTCTTTATGATCATCTTCTGCCATGAAACTGAGATCTATCTCCCATCTTGAAATAAATGAATTGAGTATTCTGTTTTTTAAGGAATCAACATAGACTTTATCATTGGCTTCCAGACAGTAGAAACCGTTATTATCTAATGCCGTCTTTTTTATTCTTGAAATATCATCTTTGGAAAAAGACTTTGAAAAGATTTCTTTACCATTAATTTCCGCATATGCCCCATTGCATAAGACAAAACCATTCGCATTAAGATCAAGTATCTGTTTATCCAGCATACATTTGCATCGTCCTGATGATATAAAAACATAATTATCTTTTGATAATTCCTTTATGGCATATTTTGTCTTATCAGATACATAGTGCATCTGTCTTCCGGAATCAACAATAGTGCCATCAACATCAAAGAAAAAGATCTTTTTCATACTCACCAATTATAACAAAAAAAGAAACCGCTCAATTAAGGTTATATGGACTTTCGTGACTTTACCCATACAGGTTGGACTTATGTATGG
>JAUNIH010000064.1 GCA_030523555.1 Erysipelotrichaceae bacterium | reverse complement strand
GTGCTTAAAATCATTATTAAAAATAAACTTGAAATATATTAGAAAGTATATATTATAAAAACACTGATAAAATATGATTTATCGGGAGGAATGATTTTGCGGATACATATTATTGGTTGCAGTGGCAGTGGAAAAACATATCTGGCATCGGAATTATCTGAAAAATATAATATCCGGTATAAAATCATATATTCTGTTTTGTATGCGTTTCTGATTATAGTAACAGCCGGATGTGGCGTTGCTGATCAGAGTGACACATCAGACAGTAACAACCCGACAGATACCGATATAACATCAGAAGTAGAGACTTCAGGATCAATGCTGAATTTCAATATAAACGGTGTGAAATTTTCTATGGTTTTCGTTGAGGCAGGAACATTTGTCATGGGTTCAGATAATACAGACGTCCAGTTTAATGAATCCCCAGCCCATGAAGTAACCCTTACGAAGGATTATTATATGGGCGAAACCGAGGTAACAGAGGCACTGTGGAATGTTGTGATGGAAGATGGTGGTGGCAGCACTACACTCCCAAAAACCAGCGTTACCTGGAATCAGGCACATGTGTTTCTTGACAGACTTAACGAAATTGCTCACAAAGATGAACTGATTAAGCCTGATCAAAACTTCATTCTTCCGTCAGAAGCCCAATGGGAGTTCGCTGCGAAGGGTGGAAATTTAAGCAAAGGCTATCTGTACTCCGGCAGCAATGACATTGATGAAGTTGCCGTAACAAGAGAAAATTCCGGTTCTGACAGCCCGGGAAATGTCGGGACAAAGAAACCGAACGAACTTGGTCTATATGATATGAGTGGCAACGCCTACGAATGGGTTGATGATTATGGTGGAGACTATTCCCCTGAGGCTCAGACTGATCCGCAGAATACAAGCGGGCAGAATTATGTGAAACGTGGTGGAAGCAATTATCATTACTTTGGCTCAGAGCCATATCTTTTCACAACTACAGGCCGCTACTTTTATGGCAGCACCGACTGGACAATCGGGTTTAGAATTGCGTTGCAGTAATAACGATAGATCCCGGTTTGCTGATATCTTGAAACAATTGCACTAATAAAAGACAGATTATACGGAGTACCGGCAGGAATATTCAAGCTCTTATCATTAAGAGCTTTTTAAATGTCCTATAAATATTAAAAGAATAATCAGTAAATAATATCTTTTGCAATTGAAGATATCTTTCTTAAATAAATATAATAAAAGATGGAAAAGGTATTTACTATGAATAACTATTTTAAAATATACGCTACTTCTGATGTCCATGGCTATGTAGAACCATATCTTTATTCTGATCAGCTGATAGCTGATTTAGGTATGGCAAGAATCTCTACAATACTTAATAATCTTAAAGATGAAAATACGATATGTATAGATAACGGTGATGCCATACAGGGAAGTCCACTGGTCTTTTATCATAACCTTAAACATCTTGATGAGATCCATCCTATGAGTAAGGTCTTAAAGGCTATGCCATATGATTATATGAATCTTGGTAACCACGATTTCAATCTGGGTATGGATGTCCTTTTAAGACATATGGAATATGTGAATATTCCCTGTATTACCGTTAATGTCATCTATAAAGGTAATCCTTTAGGACATTATGTCATTCATGAATTTTCTAACGGCACAAGAATTGCCTTATTCGGTCTTGTGACACAGCATATTCCCAACTGGGAAAAACCGGAAAATATAGTAGGTGTTGAATATATTGATGCCTATGAGGCATGTAAGAATACGGTTGAATATATCAGAAACAACGAAAAAGTTGATGTTGTTGTCTGTGCATATCATGGCGGTTTTGAAAGAGATCTTCATACTGGAGTTCCTACTGAAGTATTAAATGGTGAAAATAAAGGTTATGAAATCTGTAAGGATATTAAAGGTCTTGATATATTAATTACCGGACATCAGCACCGTTCTATTGCGGATGTGTGCTGTGGAAAGATAACTACCCAGACCGCTTCAAACGCCAAGGAAGTTGCAGAAATAACATATAACACTGATGCTCATAGCGGTACATCACGTTTAATCAAAGCTGACGCAAAGCCCGATGAAAGAGTGCTGGATCTGGTTTCAGATCTTGAAGCAGAATGTCAGAACTGGCTTGATCAGCCGCTTGGTACATGTACACAGGATCTTAAGATTCATAATCCATTTGAGGCCAGACTTCATAAACATCCTCTTATAAGTTTTTTAAATGATGTGCAGCTCAGTACAGTTAAAGGTGACTTAAGTGCGGTAGCCTTATTCAATGACGCCAAAGGTTTCAATCATGAAATAACGATGCGTGATATCGTTTCTACCTATGTCTTTGCGAATACTTTAACTGTTATCCGTATGAACAGGTCAACCTTAAAGAAGTTCCTTGAAAAATGTGCAGAGTACTTTGAAGTAATTGATGATGAAATACAGGTAAGTCCTAGATTCATGGCTCCTAAACCACAGCACTACAATTACGATATGGTGGATGGTATTGAATACACCATTAAGGTTTCTAATCCTGTAGGTGAAAGAATAATATCTTTAACTAAGGATGGAAAAGAAATAGGTGATAATGAAGAATTTGACCTTATTGTCAGCAACTACCGTGCCGGTGGCGGCGGGGATTTTGAGATGGTTCATGAAGGAAAAACGGTTCATGTAGACCAGAAGGATATGGTTGAAGCCATAGCTGAATATATCCTAAAAGATCCGGAAATAAAGATAAATCACAGAGAAAATATTACGGTTATAAAGTAAAACTGTGTAATTGAAAACGCTTTACAGTAAAATGTAACCATTTTCATAAGTAAAATGTAAATATTTCCATTGAAATTGAAAATAGTTTAATATATTATAGTCTTGTAAGTGATAAATCACTTCAGGAGGTAAAAAACTATGTATGAACTTTTTGGAAATAAAGGCAATAGAGTTGAATTTCTGGGTAGCTTCCATACTGAAGAATTTGCCCTGACTGCTCTTGATGAATTCACTGGAATGGAATATTCCAATGTGCGTTACATCAAGTGGGCTCTCTAGTTCCTACTCAAAACTTTATTGAACTTTACAATCATTGCGATTGATCCAATAAAAAACCGATGAATTATCATCGGTTTTTATTTTATTACTGATAAATATTATTTATCTCAGGATATTCTTTTCAGTTTCCTGATCAAAGAAATGCATAACCTTTCCAGAGAAGGTAATGCGGATCTTTTCACCAGACTTCATCTTCGCTCTTTCTTCAGCTGTTAAGGATACAGTCTGTACTCTTACTACAAGTGCTGTACCATCATCTGTCAGAGTATGAAGGTGGAGCTCAGAACCCATCATTTCACTAACCTGGATTGTTACATCAAAGCCTTCTTCATTATCCTTGGCTAAAGAAATATGTTCAGGTCTTACACCTAAAGTTACAGGTTTGGATCCAATGTTCTTATCCTTTAACATTTCTCCCTTTTCACCGGTTACTTCAATCTTTGAACCAAATGGTGTTACATAATATTTTCCACCTTCTTCAACAAGTTCAGCGTTGAAGGTATTCATCTTTGGAGCACCGATAAATTCTGCGACAAAGAGATTGTCTGGCCAGTCAAATACTTCATCAGGAGTACCAACCTGCTGAATGAAACCGTCTTTCATGATAACGATACGGTCACCCAGAGTCATAGCTTCAGTCTGATCATGAGTTACATAGACGAAGGTTGTATCAATTCTCTTTCTCAAGAGGATGATTTCAGCACGCATCTGGTTTCTCAGTTTTGCGTCAAGGTTTGATAGAGGTTCATCCATCAGGAAGACCTTAGGATTTCTAACCATTGCACGACCGATCGCAACTCTCTGTCTTTGTCCACCGGATAGAGCTCTTGGCTTACGGTTCAGGTATTCTGTAATACCTAAGATTTCTGATACTTCCTTGACCTTGGCAAACACTTCATCGTTAGGTGTTTTTCTAAGTCTTAAAGGGAAGGCAATGTTTTCAAATACTGTCATATGCGGATATAAGGCATAGTTCTGGAAAACCATGGATATATCACGGTCTTTAGGCTGTAGGTCGTTTACCAGTTCGCCATCGATATACAGTTCACCGGATGAGATTTCCTCAAGACCCGCAATCATACGTAGAGTTGTTGATTTGCCGCAGCCGGATGGACCGACAAAGACGATGAATTCTTTATCAGCGATATGCAGGTTGAAATCCTGAACAGCTACGACATTATTGTCATATACTTTTTTTACATCTTTTAAAATTACTTCTGCCATAATTGTTTATCCTTTCACTGCGCCGCCTGTTACACCTTCAACATAGTACTTCTGTAATGACATGAATAAGATGGTGATAGGAATAGCGACGATTACACCACCCGCACAGAACATAGTATAGTTAGCCGATAATGACTGTGGAGTTGAAATCATATTCTGCAGACCGACAGCTACGTTCATACCGGCGCTGGTCGCGTGTGCAATATATTTCGCAAACATGAAGTCTCCCCATGGAGCCATGAAAGCCGTCAGGATTGTATAGATGACAATCGGTTTGGCCAAAGGCATGATGATCTTGGTGAAGACCTGGAAACGGGTAGCACCATCAACTCTTGCCGCTTCATCGAGTGATTTGGAAATCGTATCGAAGAAACCTTTGGAGACATAGTAACCCATACCACTTGAGGCTACATAAACCAGTATCAGACCTGGAACCGAATTGGCGCCCGTCAGATTAAACCAGCTTAGAACCTTGTAAAGGATAATCATTGTCAGAAAGCCCGGGAACATACCCAGTATCAGCATAACGTTCATTAGGAACTTACGTCCTTTGAAACGTAAACGTGAAAGAGTATAAGACATACTAAGTACAATGATAGTCTGAATAACGGCTACGAATAAGCCGATAATAAAGGTGTTTTTAAACCATACAGGGAAGTCTGTCTTGGTAAACAGATTTACATAGTTATCAATTCCCCACTGATGAGGAATGACATAACCTACCTGATAGGTTGATTCAACTCTGAATGACTCACATACTAAGAATACAAACGGAATGAGCCATACGATAGAGATGATAATGAGCAGGATGTAGATAAGAGTATTGGAAAGGCGGTTCTTCGCCTTCATACCCATGTGTCTTTTGTTTTCAGCCATTACTGATAATCCTCCTCATTCTTTGTTGAAGGAATAACGTTGTAGACGATTAATGATAATGTCGCAACAACTAAGAAGATCATGATACCGATAACTGATGCCAGATAGTATTTGGATTCAGCACCGGTTGTGATCTTGAATAACCAGGTGATAAGCAAATCGGTATCGCCCGCTGCGCCAGCACTGGTCAGTAATTTGATATTATCTGGACCACCACCAGTCAGTAAGTAGATAACGTTGAAGTTATTGATATTACCAATGAAACTCGTCAACAGATATGGACCAGTAACAAACAGCATATAAGGTAATGTTATCTTGAAGAACTGCTGTACAGCACTTGCACCGTCAATCTTTGCAGATTCATACAGGTCTGCCGGAATGTTCATCAGGATACCTGTTGTTATCAGCATCAGATAAGGAATACCGACCCAGATGTTGATAAGGATAACCATGATTCTGGCAAGCGTCGGATCTTCCCAGAAACGGATAATTCCACTTAAATCAACAATACCCTGATTTATCAGTAAGCCGTTGACAAGACCTGAAGCAGAGAACATCTTTGACACATACAGTAAAGATATAAACTGCGGTACCGCACTTGTTAATACGAGAATTCCTCTCCACAGCTTCTTGAACTTAATGCCTTTCTTGTTGATCATCAGTGCCACAAACATTCCTAAGAAATAGTTTGTGAAGGTCGCAAAGAAAGCCCACATTAAAGTCCACGACAGTATTTCACCAAACGCCAGTGACAGGTTGTTGGAACCTACATTAAGTGAGAACAGGGAATTGAAGTTTTCCATTCCCGCCCAGGTAAACAGGTTTGAATACCCGTCATGTGCTCCATCATAGTTGGTAAAGGCCACCAGAATCATAAAGATCAAAGGCAGTACCGTAAAGACGATAATACCGGTTAATGGTAAAGCCAATAGCGTCTTATGGAACTGTTCATCCAGTAATGATGAAACATCATCTTTTACTGAACTCAGTTTCTTTCCACGAGCCACAAGATCCTGCGATACCTTTGCCTGTTTGACATTTAATCTCCAGGTATAGATGAACGCAATGATAAAGATAACCGTTAAAACGCCATATAAGAGACATTTGAACGAATCATCACCATTGACACGTACATAGGTATCAAGTTTTGGATCGTAGACTGTTGATGCCATCGTATCACCAAGCGTTTTCAGTTTGCCCAGCCAGTGACCGCCTGCCACAAACATATAGACGATAAAGACAACTTCAAATACCAGGAACAACAGTCCTCTTAAAACCTGACCTCTGCTGATAGAACCAAAGCCCATTACCGCAAAGGATGTCCTGGTTTTCCAGTCGCCATCTTTGAATGTCTGAATGATGTCGCTGAATTCTTCCCCTATAGCCTTAAAGAGATTTCCGATACCTTTGACTATGGCATTAAATACTGCCACAAAGAATGATGGAATACCCTTAAAGAAGTGGATGATATTGTAGATAAAGCGCTGAATCTTGGTTAGACCAAGTAAATCCAGATCGCTCAGATTATCAGACAGACTGACATGAACTGATTTCTCACTCATGTGTATATCCCCCTTCTTATATAAGAACAGGCTGAAGCGAATCGGCCTGTTACTTGATTAGATTGTGTTAAGAAATTATTTTGTAATTCTTACTTCTTTACTTGTAGTGTTGAATGTAACAGTATAAGTACCTGCATCTACAAAGACGATATTGTTGTCAGTTCCAGCCTGAGACACATCAATCAGATCAGCACCTTCAACAACTTCAGCAGCACCCTTATCAGTATCCCAGTCACCAGCAGTAACGATTCTACCCATAGCACCAGCTTCAACAGTAACAGTGATTGAATAGTTTTCACCGTTTTCTTCCATTGAGAAGCTTGTATCTGAGTTAGACCAGCCGTTCCATGAACCTACAAAGATATAACCGTTCAGACTGAATAAAGCGTCGATTGAACCCTTGTATGCATCTAAGCCTGCCTGTAAATCAGCATCACTTGTAGAAGTTTCAGCAACTGTACCTAAGATCTTTGCGATATCCCACCAAGAACCATGAATCTGTCCCTGAGGAGTAGCGTAGTTGTTCTGTTCAGCTAAAGCTGATAATACAGCGTCAGATTTAACCGCATCAGAAGCCTGAGCAGCCTTGTTGGAAGGACCCCAGCCATACTGTTCGAATCTTTCAAGCTGGCATTCTTCGTTAGTAAGATATAAAGCCAGTCTCTGACATACAGAAGCCTTAACGGCATCAGTCTGAGGTTTAACACCCATCAGTTTGTTACCAGAGAATGAACCTAAGTGATAAGAAGTTCCATCAACTGTGAATGAAGGAAGATCAGCAACACCCATGTTGTCGCCTAAGATATCCTTAACAGTTGAAGAAGCCCATGTACCTGTTACAACAACAGCTGAACCCTTAGAGAATTCAGAACCATCACTTGATGAGTTGGCAGCTGAAGATTTAGCCAGGATTTCCATACCCTTCATAGCGATCAGGCCTTCAGGTGAATCAAATGTATCGTTTACAGAAGTGAACTTGCCGTCAGCGTCAGCTGTCCAGTCAGATACACAACCTGTAGCGAAGAAGAATGCTGCGTTATACCATGCAGAAGTCTTGTATTCCATAGAGAAGAACTTGTTTGCATCTTCACATGCCTTAACAAGATCTTCCAATGAATCAACGATATCATCAGAGATGACTGACTTGTCATAGTACATGAAGTAACCGTTATCAGATGTTAATGGATAGCAGTAGATCTTTCCATCAACTGTAGCGGCCTTTACAGAACCTGCATCATTCAGATCAGTAACTGTAGCACTTGCACCTTCACCTAAAACAGCCAAAGCACCAGCCTGAACCAGTCTTGCCAGCTGATCCTGTGCGAAACAGTAGATATCAGCACCTGATTCTACATCGGTAATCATCTGAGTAGCAGAATCTGATTCAGAGATACCTTCAATTGTTACGTTGAGACTTACATCTGTGTTTTCTGCCAGGAATCTGTCAACCTGCTGCTGAGTCAGTTCCTTGACACCTTCAGTTTCCGAAACCCAGATAGTAACATCATATGTAGCAACATCAGATGATCCACCATCTGAACTGCTACCGCCTGAACATCCGAAGAGACATAAAGTCATCATCAGAGCCAGACATAAAGCCAAAAATTTTTTCATTTCTTTCTCCTTATATATTCTCTGACGCAAAGCGTCTATTAATATTGTAAAGCGCTTACACTTAAAGGTCAACGACTTTTATTAAGTGCTTACATAAATATGTGATTCCAAAGCGAAAATGTCTCAACCAATCCAAAGGGAAAATGTCCCGAT
>JAUNIH010000063.1 GCA_030523555.1 Erysipelotrichaceae bacterium | reverse complement strand
TATCATGGGCTTATAGCCCTAGTGCAAACCACCCGTTTTACGGGTGGTTATGATTCGTTTTCTTTTAGCTTTACTTCGTAATACCTGTTGAACCACGCCTGATAAACTATTACCGCTGATAGTACAACCAGTACTTCATGAACGATTCCGGTGTTCTCCGGGAAATAGTAATTTATCAGCATGTTTACAGGCATAATCAGCACCACCTGAATAATCAGCCAGATAATAAAGTATCTGTCTCCGTCTTTGTTGGCTTTTTCTTTTCTTGTCTGCAGGCTGATCATGTTTTCTTCAGCTTTTTTCTGATATTCTTCCATACTTGTAATCCTTTCTCCGCTGAGCAGTTCATTTACGGTAATATTCAGAATACCGCAAAGTTCCATCATGATAGAAACATCGGGAAGGCTTTTACCTGTTTCCCATTTGGATACAGCGCGATCGCTAATGTTGAGTTTTTCTGCCAGTAGCGCCTGTGTCATATCTTTTTCTTTACGGCATTCGGCAATAAACTTTCCAATTTTAATCTGATCCATAGATATCTCCTTTCACGACTTCATTATTGAATGTTCAGGTATAAAACAACACGAACTGTTGGTTGAATATACTGGTTTTTAAAAAATACTACTGCTGGTTGATTTTTTATCTTCAAGTTTTTTAAGATACTGATTGATCATTACGATTCCACATATGACATATGGTATCTGTAAGATTACCATTCCCAAACCCTGGAATACTGAGGCGTCAAGCGTAGAATCCAGCAGCGTTTTAGATGAATACATCTCCATCGCACTTACCGCAAAATCTTCCAGAAAGTGAATCACAATCCCCGGAACAAGACTTCCACACACAAGATACATGCCTGTAAGATAAAAGGCCGCACAGAAAGTTGACAGGACCTGGAATGAACAGGTAACTATCTGATTAGGATACAGCATCAGATTGATAAGATGTCTTAAACCAAAGATGACTGCCGCGACAATTACCGCAAACCAGAGATTCTTCTTATTAATATTGATTTTATCTTCTATCAGTAATCCGATATAAAGCCTGCGGAATACGACTTCTTCACTTATGGCAATCATGAGATTCATCAGTACATATCCGATAAATATTGTTAATGTGGGTTGTAAATCAACTTCGCCCAACGTAGAAACAAAAGCACCTATCGCTCCGACAAATCCCAGCCATCCATAAACCAGTATCGGTTTATCAAAATAGACTTTGGGAAAGTCAAAGAAAGAGGTGCCATAAAATATTTTTGTGAGTAATAAGGCAACCAGTAACGATGCCGTAAAATTGACGGTCTGTGTATACTGATAATTCAAACCGAGCCCTTTACACAAGGGATTTACTGCCAGCCACGTAAGGGGTAAGGCAATAATTGTTGTGATTATTTCAAACAGAATTATTTTTATATTTCTATTTTCAGACATACCAGACTTTTATATCAGAACCTATTAAATACTCATCTTCTTGGATGCGGATACACATAACGGGCTACGCTGTGCTTCATCTTCTTCAAAGACAAGCTGAGCACATAACGGATCATTCTTCATTTTTTCAGCGGTGAAGACTAAACCGTTAGATCTCTTATCAAGGTATCTTGCATCAATCTGGTTAGGGTCACCAAGGAAGACAACCTTTGTACCTTCGCCGGCTCTGGTTACGATTTCCAGTGCCTGGTTTACCGTCAGGTTCTGTGCTTCATCGACTATCAGATATGTGTGAGTTAATGATCTTCCTCGCATATAACCGATAGCTTCCGCCTTTACAATGCCCGAATCCATCAGATATTTGATCTGTTCGTTGGCGCTTGCGGCATCTTTCTGTCTGCCAGAGAAGATGGTGTGCATATTATCCATAAAGCTGTTTAATAACGGATTGATTTTTTCTTCAAGGGTTCCTGGAAGATATCCATATTCTTCAGTCAATACATTCGCTCTGGTGATAAGTATCTGATCATATCTTTTTTCTTTAGAGTTTGTATAGGTCTGCGATAATGCGCATGATATCGCAAGTAAAGTCTTACCAGTACCGGCAGGTCCAATACCCAAAACCAGAGGTGTAATTTCCGGTGGTGTCATTAAGGCATGCATAAACATGCGCTGAGTTGCGTTTCTGCCGATAATTCCACCATATCCCGCAAGATATTTATCTCTGATAAGAATCAGATATCCTTCACGGTATAAGGCAACAGCTGATTTCTGCGGATTCTTTTTTGATTTTAAAACGACATATTCGTTTTCAATGAAGTTGGCTTTATCTGAAGCTTTGATCTTTTTAAGTTCATAGAGTTTATCGATTTTAGAATCAGCTATCGGATATTCTCTTTTACCCTTATATACTTCGTTATCTTCAATCATTTCGTTACGGTATCCCTGTACAGTAACACCGCATACAGAAGCGTTGATGCGCATGGATACATCATTTGTAACGAGTATTATCGGTTTATCATATTTATTACTCTCTGCCATACCGATAACGGAACTTATGATACGGTTATCAGGTACATCAAGGCTGTAGCCCTGTGGCAGATTCTTACTTATGCAGTTGGGTTCGAGTATCAGCCTTCCACCACTGAAAAGTTCTACTCCTTTTAAAAGATTTCCTTTTTTTCTTAAATCATCCAGTAAGCGTATGGTTTCTCTGGTGTTGAATCCTCTTTCACCGACATCGTTCTTGTGGTGATCAAGTTCCTGAAGGGTTGTTCCGGTAATAACGACGTTGTTTTCTTTAAAACCGAACAGTGCTTTTGGGGTTACCATCAAAATATTTGTATCTAGTACATATGTTTTTTTGGCGTTCTGTTTAATCATAAACATTTCTCCTGGAGGGTTCTTTAATGGAACCAGTTATTTACACAGTAAATTTTAATAGATTTTGGTAAATTTATCACTTCTATATGTGTTAATTTTTTGTAAAGGTCAACATTCGTGATTATAATTTTGATATGAAGATTTATTTTTATTCAACGAGAATCTACGACGAAGTAGAATGTTATGAAAAATATTCTAAGGAATATGGAATTGGATTTTCTTATTCTGATAAATATCCGGATATGGAAAATCTTGAATGGGCAAGAGGTTATGAGGCCCTTTCCAGCAATCCCTGTGATATGTCAGAAAAAGTCATTAAGAAGATGAGTGAAGTAGGTATCAAATATCTGGCGTGCCGTTCTATCGGTTATGATCATGTCGATCTTGATGCCTGCAGAAAATACGGAATACGCGTTTCCAATGTATCCTATCCACCAGAAGCCGTTGCGGATTATACCATCATGATGATTCTGATGTGTATAAGAAATGCGGGCTATATCATGAAACGTACGGAACTTCAGGATTTTTCTTTAAAAGGGAAAATCGGTAAAGATCTGACCAAACTGACAGTAGGTGTTATCGGTACCGGAGAGATAGGTTCTACAGTTATAAAACACTTAAGCGGATTTGGCTGCAGAATACTGGCATATGATCCTTATTTAAAGAAAGACCTTAATACGGAATACACCGATTTGGATACACTGTTAAAAGAATCGGATGTGATTACCCTTCACGCCAACGCCACAGAAGAAAACCATCATCTTTTAGATGAAAAAGCTTTTAATAAAATGAAGGATGGCGTAACTGTTATAAATACCTCAAGAGGTAAACTGATTGATACAAAGGCTTTAATCAGCGCCATAAAATCAGGAAAGGTATATTCGGCTGGACTTGATGTCTTAGAAAACGAGAACGGCCTGTATTACTACAACCGTATGGGTGATGTCATCGACAATGATGAATTATCAATTCTCAGATCATATCCGAATGTCCTGATACTTCCACATACAGCTTTTTATACAGATGTCACTGTCGAAAACATGGTTAAAAGCGTCTTTGAAAGTGTACACTGCTTTCAAAACAACCTTCAAAACAAAAAGGAAATCCGCTAAGGATTTCTCTTTTCTTATATGTTTTCTTTTCTATAAAGAATATATGAATAGATACACGGTACAAAGACCATTATAATTATTGATACAATCAGCAGTATCGTTGAAACAGCGCTGTAACCAAGTAAATTGATAATTCCCACAAGCACCATCAACAGACCGCCGATTACCCAAACAAAACCGGCAATTCTGTGGGTTCTGTTCCAGTTTTCTTCACTGTTTAAGGTCCAGGGAAGTCTGACGCCCATCGTGTAGCTCTGTCTTGTCTTGGGCATATAGTTTCCGATATAGGCAAACATCACTCCCAGCACTATTGGTACAGCCCCGGATATATTGATGTGGATACCCATTCCTTCGGATATTGTTAAAACTGAACACAACAAGGATATCAGCGGTATTATCCAGTAAACCACGTTCTTGAGGTTTTCATCCATGTTCTTTTCTTTAGGGTCGGCTTTCATGATTAATGGTACAAATATATTTACCAGCGCCATTATTGCCGGGAAGACAAAAACTGCAGCGAACTTAGAGGAATAACCATCAGGATTGTCGTTCATTCCCCAGTGAGTGGCAATGGTATCGGGTAATTTATCATAAAGAAGAAGTCCCGCAACCATCGGAATAAGACATACAAGTGTAGTAATAACTGTTTTATTTATCTTTTTCATCCTCTTCCTCCTTTACGTTATTGAGATCATTAATCCACAAGAGCACTTCGTCTAGTACTGAAGCATTTAATGTATAGTAGATAAAATTCTTTTCTTTTTTCTCCTGCACAAGCCCGGCATCTTTAAGTTTTGAAAGATGATGAGAAATGGTGGCGCCAGTCATATCAAAATGGGCACCGATTTCCCCGGCTGCTTTTGTACCGTCTTTCAGAAGATTAAGGATAGCTCTTCTAGTTGGATCAGATAGAGCCTTCATTGTTTCATTGAATCCCATATGTAAACCTATTTAGATATTTATCTAAATACATCTTAATATTCTTTTTCTTTCCGGTCAATAAAAGACATCCCTGGGGGATGTCTTTATCTATACTGATTTTTCCGGTTCATAGACTTTTTGAGGAAGTTCTGTAGCCTTTGTCATATCAGGAGTACCGCAGCCCGTGACATATATTTCGCCAACTCTTTCCATTTCCATATAACCAGTAACTGACGATATCAAACAAATCCATGGTCGAATCCCGGCACCACCCGTTGCTCACCCGCAGATAAGGCATTAATACCTTATCATGAGAGAATCATCCATCATCT
The DNA here is from genome assembly GCA_030523555.1 of Erysipelotrichaceae bacterium. GTDB lineage: Bacteria > Bacillota_I > Bacilli_A > Erysipelotrichales > Erysipelotrichaceae > Colivicinus. The sequence continues at coordinate 3,483 of JAUNIH010000063.1, read as the reverse complement.
AACAGATTATAAAATTGAGAGAGATAAATAAAACGACGATTCCTGCAATCGGTTTTGACTGAATTGGAATCGTCGTTTTCTATATAGGATGTTATTCGCTATACGCTTTAATTAATTGCGCTATTTACCTCAAACGGTCAGCGAGATTTGTCTGTTCCCACGGCATGTGTCCAGCATTTACCCCAAAGTGACCATAGCATGATACCTGTGAAAAAACAGGTCTTGTCAGTCCAAACTTATCAATGATTGCTGCAGGTCTCAGATCTACAGAGCGCATTACTGCTTCCTGTATATATTTCAATGCAATCTTTTCCGTTCCAAAGGTTTCAATCAGAACCGACACTGGCTCTGCAAGGCCTATAGAATAACCAAGCTGCACCTGACATTTATCTGCCAGTCCTGACGCAACCACATTTTTTGCAATATAACGTGCCATGTATGCTCCGCTTCGGTCTACCTTTGTCGCATCTTTTCCAGAAAAGGAACCACCACCATGAGGTGCTGCTCCTCCATAGGTATCAACGATCAGCTTTCGTCCGGTAAGACCAGAATCCCCTGCCGGTCCACCAATCACAAATCGACCTGTAGGATTGATGAAGTATTGGGTTCGATCATCCACAAGGCGGTGTGAAATCGTTGGGCGAATAACGTGGGATTGAATGTCCTGACGCAGTGTTTCAATATCCACATCCTCCGTATGCTGTGTTGAAACTACGACTGTCGCTATCCTCTTCGGAACACCGTTTTCATACTCTACCGTCACCTGTGTTTTTCCATCTGGAAGAAGATATGGAAGTTCCGAGTCTCTTCTCACACGCTCTAAGCGCTTGGCAAGCATATGAGCCAATTCTATAGACAAAGGCATCAGGCTCTCTGTTTCTTTACAGGCATAGCCAAACATCATCCCCTGATCTCCAGCCCCGGCATTCATAGCTTCCTTTTCGTTTTTCCGGCTGATGCCCATGGCAATATCGGGAGACTGTTCGTGCAGATCCATGGTGATCTGACAGGAGTTCATATCAAACCCCCGTCCAGGAACTGTATATCCGATCTCAGCGATGGTCTGACGGGCAAGCACCTCGTAATCTACAGATGCCTTCGTCGTTATCTCTCCGAAAATATGTACCTGATCTGTCGCACACGTCACTTCGCACGCTGACCTTGAAGATGGGTCCTCCTTCAGAAGTTCATCCAGAATACGGTCTGCAATCTGATCACATACTTTATCCGGATGGCCGCAGGTTACGGATTCGGATGTGAACAAATAACTCACGCCTCATTTCCTCCTTCGTGTGCTTCTCTGTTTTCTTTCCAGAGTTCATCTGCAACAGGCTTCCAGCAATCTGCGTAGCTGTCACATTTAGCACAGAGGTGGTCTGCACTTTCAGGAGATTCAGGATCGGTGGAATGTGCTCCACTCTTATCAACAATTTCTCTTAGCTTCTCTGGATTTTCCAGCATAGGACATGGACGAAGCATATTCTCATTGAATGGTTGTCCATCGTGATAAGCCATAAAGATTGGTCCTCGTAAACAGTCGAGCAGTGATTTCTCACGTATATTGGAATCCGAATAATGGATGAATACACAAGGATCTACATCCCCGTTCGCATTAATATGCAGATAACGTCTTCCACCTGCGATACAACCGCCTACATATTCCGCATCGTTCTGGAAGTCCATGGCAAACAGAGGCTTTTCCGCACGATATCTGCGGATCCTACGATACACCTCTGCGCGCTGTTCCGGTGTTGGAAGCAGCTCTGGTGCCGCATCATTTCCAACCGGCATATAGTGGAAATACCAGATAAAGTACGCTCCCATATTGATCAGACTGTCATAATATTCCTCTGATATGATTGATTCGAAATTAGCACGTGTATAGCAGGAAGAGATGCCATAAAGCAGTTTCTTCTTCTGCATCAGTTCCATGGCATGCATAGCTTTCCCGTAAACACCATTTCCACGACGCTCATCTGTCGCACCTTCAAATCCTTCAAGAGATATTGCTGGAACAAAATTCTTTACCCGCAGCATTTCATCAGTAAATTCATCATCGATCAGCGTACCGTTCGTAAAGCACAGGAAGATGCAATCATCATGTTTCTCACACAGACGGATCAGGTCTTTTTTTCTGACCAGCGGTTCCCCACCGGTATAAATGTACATATAGACACCCAGTTCCTTACCTTGACGGATGATGTCATCGATTTCATCAAAGCTAAGATTCAGCTTATTGCCATATTCTGCTGCCCAGCATCCAGTACAGTGCAGATTGCAGGCAGATGTTGGATCCAATAGAATCGCCCAAGGAATATTACATCCATACTTTTCTCTGGCCTTCTCCTGTATACCCCACCCCACAAGAGAAGAATTAATAAAAAAGTTTACTGCGGTCGTAGTTACTACTTCCGGATCCACATCGTTAATAATATGACGGATATAACTGTAATACGGATGTGATGGATCTTCGATCGCACTACGTATCATCTTTCTCTGTGGCTCAAATTCATTTCCAGCGAATCTGTCCGCCCAGTCCATTAATGTAATCAGGTTCTTTTCTGGATCTTTGTAAAGGTATTTCATCGCCTTTTCGATACCAAATTTTTCCATTGTGGTTTTAACGCTCATATAGATAATCCTCCTTATTTTGCGTATCGTCAGATGGAAATGTTGTCCATCTATAACGTTAAGGAAAGTATATCCCGCGTCTGACCTTGCCTCCACGTAGAAAAAAAGCGTCCTCTCCCAAACAGGAGAAACCGCTGAAATTCCACATTTTTGAGGAAAAATGTGATTATGTACTATTTTTCATTATCTTTCTTGATGACAGACTGATACAGTCCATCGAAGATTCGCCAGAGTTCATCCACGCTAGAATCGATATCCGCTTTCATATCATCCCAGATATACCGAAGTACGAACCCCAGAAACGCATAGCAGAAAAATTGGGAAATCCTATCAAAACCCTCTGCAGACACAGCTTCTTCATCAACATATTTATTCATATCCGCATAGAACTGCTTTTCAAAATGAGTAAATACATATCGTTCCAGCCTGTCTCTGGAAATCGAGTCGAAAATATGATTGGCCCGTCTAGAATTTGCCTTCAGAATTCGGAATGCCAGTTTAAGCTTATCTGGGAGTTCGTCTGCGGTGTTCATCTCTCGATAATATTCGTCTGCCCGTTTATCCAGCCAGACATTCAGCAGGTCAAAAATATCACTGAAATGATAATAGAATGTATTGGAACTGATCTCGCTTCGTTCCACCAGCTCCGAAACCGTGATTTTGGAGAAGGGCATCTCATCGAGCATTTCCTCAAATGTTTTCATGATTGTTTTTTGCGTTAGTTTTGCCATAAATATTTCGTTTCTTTCTTCCAGAACTCTCTTTTCTTGTTTATGAGGTTTTTGTCCTCTTTGCTTTGTCTTAACATTTCGTGGGAATCTTCGTACCCGTCCATGTTCATACTCCCCCTAG
>JAUNIH010000007.1 GCA_030523555.1 Erysipelotrichaceae bacterium | reverse complement strand
AGCTGAATATATTGTCAAACAACGTTATCAACTATTAAGTTGAAAATAGCCTATAAATACAACCAGTAATTATCAGTACTGTTTCATTAGTTTAGATATAATTTTCCCTAAAAGGATATCATCAGTATCCGGAGGGCTGATGAAAGTAACAGTATATAAATCATATCTGTTCATACGGTATAAGGCGATTATTTCATAATACTCATCTGGTTTTTTTACTTTTCTCCCATATATACAATTACCATCATATGTAGTTGTAACTGAGATAGGAAGCCAATATGCACCTTCTTTTTTTTCAGTCATCTTATCAAACACTTCTTCCGCTATATTCTCTATAGAATATCTAGTTTCTTCTATAGTAACCGTAATATTGGTATCTGTATTTGGCTCATAGAAATAGGCGCTTTTTTCATCATCCGCAACAGAAACCAGTTTCGGCTCAAACCCCTTGGGAAATTCTAATGAAAGGTCTTTAAACTCTAAGCGAGGATTCCTGAAGTATATAAAAAGAAAAACACCAGAAGCAATCAATCCTGTAATTAATAAACAGATTATCCGTTTATAGCATCGCATGCGCCTGACTTAGTTCCCCAAGTTCCACTATAATATCCCTCTTGAAAAGGGACATAGCCAACGCCATTTATATCTTCATAGTAGTACATATAAATTTGACCAGTGTCAACAATATACTGCCCAATTAATCTTGTTTTACTACCATCAAGTGGCGCATTAGTCATAAAAGACACGGTAATATAATCAAATATGCTTCCTTCATAACCGCAAAAATTAACAATTCTCATATTTGAATAAACAGGCCCTCTAGGTTCTATATCGGCGCTGACTTTTGATGAGAATAGTGACATACACAATATACCGGAAATTATAATAAGCAACATTTTTATCATAATTATAAACTCTCCTTTCTATTGATGAATGAAATATTCAGCAAAGATATTATCTTTATCTTTAATTTTACCATATGAAATTACAGAAATAAAAAAGGCGTAATCCTGATTTACGCCTTAATATCTGAAAATAAGTCCGGATTATTTTATCTCATTCCAAACATTCCTCTCATACCAGATAAGGATTTAAACATCTTCTTCATCTTATCGTACTGGTTGCAGAGTTTGTTGACTTCATCAACACTTGTGCCTGAGCCTTTGGCAATTCTTCTTTTATGAGAACTTCTCATGATGGAAGGATCTTCCCTTTCTTCAGGTGTCATCGACTGAATGATGGCTTTTACACGTTTGATATCTTTGTCAGCTTTCTGATCATCAATTTTGCCTGCCATTTCTGACATTCCCGGCATCATCGACATGATTGATGATATAGGGCCCATCTTTGAAGACTGTTCTATGGATGTAAGAAGATCATCCATTGTGAACTTGCCGGACATCAGACGGTCAGCAACTTCTTCAGCCTTCTTCATGTCCATCTCTTCCTGAGCTTTTTCAACAAAGCTTACGACATCACCCATACCCAGAATTCTCTGAGCAAGTCTGTCCGGATGGAACTGTTCAATATCCCCTATCTTTTCACCGACACCGGTAAACTTGATAGGAACAGAAGTAACAGCCTTTACCGAAAGAACCGAACCGCCTTTTGAATCACCATCAAACTTGGTGACAATAAGACCTGTAACATCTAAGAGTTCATTGAATGTAGAAGCTACATTGACAATATCCTGACCGGTTAAAGCATCTACAGTCAGCAGTATTTCCGTAGGATTTACTGCCGCCTTGATCTGTCTTAATTCATCCATCAGGACTTCATCAATCTGTAAACGTCCGGCGGTATCGATTAATGTTACATCGAAACCGTTCTTCTTTGCGTATTCAACACCACGTTTAACCTGATCTATAACTTTTACGTCAGTACCTTCAGAATATACTTCAACATCAATCTGTTTTCCTAAGGTCTTAAGCTGTTCTATAGCGGCAGGTCTGATGGTATCGGCAGCTATCAGCAGTACTTTCTTTCCTTTTTTCTTTAAGAGATTGGCAATCTTGGCGGCCTGGGTAGTTTTACCTGTACCCTGTAAACCGACAATCATGATGTTGCTTAAACCGCTCTCGTTAAATACTAAAGATGTATCTTCATCTCCTAACAGAGAAACAATTTCATCATGAACAATCTTAACCAGCAGCTGCCCTGGTTCTACGGCATTTAAAACGTCCTGGCCAATGGATTCCTGACGAACCTTTTCCAGAAAATCCTTGACAACCTTATAGTTGACATCACTTTCCAGTAAAGCGACACGGATCTCCTTTAATGTCTCCTCCATGTTTCTTTCAGAAAGCTTGCCTTTGCCCTGAACATTTCTTAGAGTTTTTGTTAATTTATCCTGTAAACTGTCAAACATATAACTATTATAATATAAAAACCCTGAACAAGTCAGGGTTATACCTTATCCTAAGGTTGCGATGCTGTTGACAATCAGATTATTACGGTAATATGTAACTCCATCCTTGGTATAGTTATTGGTGCCGATTCTTCCGGCAAAACACATGATGGTTCCTGTTTCATATTCTTCTTCAGCGATACCATTGAAGCCTACAAGTTCATTGATCCCGCCCATATTATCAGATTCCTTATTGGAACCATAGGCAGTAACTCTGAATTTGATCATCTTCGTACCACTGGTCGTAACCGACTTTTCAGGTTCTTCAGCCAGTTTACCAATCAGATAGAAATGATTCATTTTCCTCCTTTCCGCTGTCTGCATTACAAATGTAACATCCATTCAGAAAGAAGTAATTGTCAGCTTATTATCAGTTTTTACTGTTTTTCAGTAAAGATATGTAACTGTAATGTGTAAAATCAAGTTCAGAATAAGTTTTTCTGATATCATCAAGACTTATGTTCTGAAGAGCTTTCAGAGCCTCAAAGAAATCAAGACCGGAAAGCGAATCACGGATATAACCGTTATTGAATGATTCTATATCATTGAATACCTGGAAGGATGTACCGATATATCTTCTTTTGATCTGATCAAGCAGTTCCTGAGTCAGCAAGTCTTTTTTAAGGGTATCCCTTACCAGTTTCTTCAGTATTTTAGGATCATCATTTTCGATATAGAACATCAGATTCGCACAATCTGTATCAAACTCTACCTCATATCCGAAATAGTCATTGATGATTTTGTCATCCAGCCATTTCTGATACTGCGGATTGAGTGAGGAAAAGTGTGCTTCCATAAGAATCCTGATACACCATTCCTTTGTGAACGCCTCGTTCACACTCTTGAAATCCGGTCTGAACTTATAGATCAGAAGATGTCTGTCAGTATTGACGTTCATATGGAAACGATGTGTCTTATGTACAACCTCATCAGGTTCTTCATCATTACAGGTCTTAGGTATTCTTCTTGAACGGAAATCCTTTTTAGCCTGGTTTTCTCTTACAATTTTAATAATCTTTTTTGGATCTTCCGGCGTACTTACCACCAGCAGCATATTGCTTGGATGATAGTTTATACGGTAACACTCTTCCAGTTCTTCTTTGGTAATGGCGTAGATACTTTCCTTGTCTCCGCCGATATCATATTTATAAGGATACTTATGATAGATGCTGGCATAAGTCTCATTTAAAAGTCTTGAATCAGGCATCTGTCCATACATGGATATTTCCTGAAAGATAATACCCTTCTCTTTTTCTACTGATTCTTCAGAGATATTGAGATCCTGCACAAAATCCAGTAATAGATTAAGAGGTTTTTTTATATCCTTACCCGTCTTGGAGAAATAATAGACTGTTTCTCTATATGATGTGAACGCATTGACGCTGGCGCCCATTGAAGAAAAGGCGTTCATGATGTCATCGCCATGTGCTTCAAAGAGCTTATGTTCCAGAAAATGCGCAATACCAGGATGGAAATGATAAACCTTACCGTTGTATTTCTGATTGATATTAAGCGCTCCATACGGTGTACCAAAAGCGCACACAGTCGAATTAAACTCAGGCTTATGAATAACCGTAACCTTCAGACCGTTATCCAGTGTTTCTGTATAATATGTTTCATCATAGTATTCCTGATAAATCTTATCCATTTAAAACACCTTCCATCATATAGGAAAAATAAGGTCTGTATTCCTTAAATATCCTGCTGATATCATCAGCTGTAACAGCTATGATTTTCTTCTTGTAGGCTTCGATATCAGGATCAAAATCAGATATAAGATTTTCATAAAGGAAATCAATATATCCATCACCATCATCACTTAAAGAATCAAGCATATTCAGAAATAAAGCCTTCGCCATTTCCAGTTTCCTTAAATCATAATCCTTATCGACTAATCTTCTTATCTGTTCATCAATCTGTTCAGAAACAATATCCTTCTTATCCGCATCGATACTTGTGACAACCTTAACCATTCCATAATATGAATAATCAATAGCCGCTATTGAATAACACAGAGATCTCTTTTCTCTTACCTCTTCAAACAGTAAGGAACACGGAGCCATACCCAAAAAATAGTTTCCCAGTTTAAAGGCATAGAAATCTTCGCTCTTTTTATCAAAAGGAGACTGGAAAAGTTTCGCATAGATAGACTGCGGCTGTTTCTTCTTTTCAACTATTTCCCCTTTATTTTTATATACTTTTTCCGGAAGTCTTATTTTTACTTCATTATCATTACCGAAAGGATATGAAGTCAGTATTTCAACAGTATCATTATCGACATCACCTGTCAGATATACATGTAAACGGCATTCATTAAAAAGAAAGCGATAGAAATCTCTGACATCCTTAAGACTGGTATTTTCAACATCCTTCAGAATCCTTCCGGTAAGACGCTGATTTTCCATAGTCGGATATTCTTCTGAAGCGATTTCCGTCACTTTCTGTTTGGCATAAAAACTCGGTTTGTCATTTTCTCTTTTTAAAGTAGAGATGATAGATCTTTTGGCTTCCTTCAGGGTTTTGGAACTTATTAATGTATTATTTAATGTTTCTTCAATAAAACTGCAGTAGTTTTCAATAGGTTCATTAACGAAACGAGGATTGATAAAAGAATAATGGATGTCATAGGAAGACACATCGCATCTGGTCTTGCAGGCAGTATCAATAGATATGCCATACAGCATATCTTTGACTCTCTGCATTGATTCTTTGGTTTTATGTATGGTGGTAGCTTCCCCCATCATCTTGGATAAAAGGAAAGCTCTCGCTCTTAGTTCAGGTGTGGTACGCCAGGAAAAACGCAGATACAGATTAACGTCCTTGTATTTGCGGGTTTTGATAAAGGTAACGTTACTGTTCATCTTCTTCCTTAATGTATACTTCTCTAGGTTTTGAACCATTTGCCGGTCCGATAATACCGCGGTCTTCAAGAGTATCTATGAGTCTGGCGGCACGGTTATAACCGATACCGAATCTTCTCTGCAGTAAGGATGTAGAAGCTCTCTGCTGATCTCTTACAAATTCAACCACTTCATCATATAAGGAATCCTGAGAATCAGCTCCGGCAGGACCATCATTACTCATGACAGTCGTACCGTTCATGTTGGTAAGGAATTCAAAATATGAATCTTCATATTCAGGTTTAGCCTGAGATTTGACATATGTTGTGATCTTTCTTATTTCACTGTCTGTAACGTATACTCCCTGTAATCTTCTAGGTGAGTTTTCACCCTGAGGATAATATAACATATCACCATTACCGAGAAGTCTTTCAGCACCGATGGTATCAAGAATCGTTCTTGAATCAATTGAAGACGCAACCGCAAAGGAAATACGTGAAGGTATATTGGACTTGATAAGACCGGTAATAACATCAGTTGATGGACGCTGTGTTGCGACAATAAGATGGATACCGGAAGCTCTGGCAAGCTGGGTAATACGCTGAATAGATAATTCAACATCTTTCTTGGCAACAGCCATAAGATCCGCAAGTTCATCGATAATAACCACAATATATGGTAGTTTTTCCATTGGTTCATTTTCAGGATTCTGATTATTATCAATAACCATACTGTTGTATGTATCGATATTTCTTACACCGCAGGTCGCAAAAAGATCATATCTTTCTTCCATGATGACGACGATTTTTTTAAGCATATTTGATGCCATCGTCGAATCATCAATAATCGGCCACAGTAAATGTGGGATATCTTTATATGGTGTAAATTCAACCTTCTTAGGGTCAACCAGTACCAGTCTTACATCATTCGGATTGGTTCTGAATAATAGTGAAGTAATAATCGTATTGATACATACGGATTTACCTGAACCAGTAGCACCGGCAATCAGTAAATGCGGCATTCTGGCAAGATTGCAGTAGACTGATTCACCCATGAGATCTTTACCTAAGGCAAACATTAAAGGAGTATCCTTCTTGTCCTGAGGAACTTTCTTCATGAGATCTATCATTTTAACCGGAATAGGTTCAACGTTAGGTATTTCAATACCTACGGCACTTCTTCCCGGAATCGGTGCTTCAATTCTTATATCACGGGCAGCCAGTTCCATTTTTATGTTGTCAGAAATGGAAATAATACGGTTTATACGGACATTACCTTTAGGTTTGATTTCAAACTTGGTAACTGAAGGTCCGATATATGTATTGAGAAGTTCTGCTTCAATTTCAAAACTCCTCAGTATTTCAATAAGCTTCAGCCCTTTCATTTCGGCAGATGTCTTGTTTACACTTGAGGCCTTGGATGTATTAGGTTCCAGGAATTCTTCAACCGGTTTAGGAAGACGGTAATTGGAATTGGTCTTGCGTTTTAATACTTTTGGTTTATCAGGTTTGTCTTCGATTGGAACTTCCACCAGGATATCCGGCTTTGTTTCATTTACCGGTTCTGTATAAGAACCTTCTCCATATATTTCACTGTCCTTAAGATTGATCCATGTCGGAGAATTGGACAGGATATCTTCAGGATTATAATCTCTTTCAATTTTTACTGTTTTTGTAACGGATTCTTCTATAACTGTTTCTTCAACATCACTGAAATCAGTTACTTCTTCAGCTTCTTCTGTTTTATCACTCATATCCACGGAATGAATGGCGTTCATCTCAGCAGCCAGACGAAGTCTTCTTTCTTCTTCCTCTTTTTCAAAGGCAATACGCGCTTCTTCTTTTCTCTTTTTGTGTTCTTCCATCATTTCACTGGTCTTTTCCTTTGTCGAAGAGAAAAGATCCTGATAGAAACTCATAGGTACCAGTAACAACATTGCGCAAATTATCAGAGCGATAATCAAAACCATTACACCGGTTCTGGTGAACATTGAACATACAGCAGCGTATACGGCACCACCGATAATACCGCCAGTTAATGAAAGAGATTCGGTAGTCCATAATTTTGAAATACTTAAATAGTCCTTCGCAAACTGCTGATATTCTTTAAAACTGCCAAAATCAGAGGCGATATATGAACATAACACAAATGATAAAAGACAAAGAGCGGCAAGCCCAAATCCTGTCTTATAGGGAATCTTTTTGTCTTTAGAGAAAAGAATATAAGATCCACACACAAATAAAGTAAGAAGAAGTACGGCATATGCACTTCCAAAAAGATAAGTCAGGACATTATTGAAGAAGGAACCCATGATACCCATTTTTGTAACACCAAAAAGAAGCAGTACAAAACTGCTGATGACCGTTATTATCCATCCCCACTTTATTTCGGGTTTCTTTTCTTCTACCTTCTTTGAAGTTTTTCTGGTTTTTGTAGTGCTGGCTTTTCTGGGCATTTAATCTCCTGAATTTATTTCGACAATAGCCGGAAGAATCATTGGTTTCTTGCCGGTTTCTTTTAAGACAAAGCGCTGTATACGGTCTCTTGCCTCCATACGGACATGCATATTATCAAAAGAACCGCTTTGCGCATTTTCGGCGATTGTACTTACAAGGATATTTCCTATTTCATTAAGAATATGATCGGCATCCTTAAGATAGATAACACCACGCGACTGGATGTCTGGACCACCGATTACTCTCTTGGTACTAAAATCAAGTACGATACCACAGACGATAGCTCCATCTGTCGATAATGTTTCACGGTCTTTTAAGACCATACCAGATACGTCGTTCTTATCTGAGGCGTCAATTGCCTTGTCTTCAAGTTCAATAAAACTGCTGGTTGAAGATAATCTTCCGTTTTCAAACTGAGCAAACTGTCCGTTATCAAGAAGAATAATCTTATCTGGGGTATATCCCATCTCTACCGCAAGATCGGCATTATTCACAAGATCTGAATATTCACCCTTTATAGGAAGATAATACTTAGGTCTAGTAAGATACAGCATCATCTTGAGATCTTCCTTTGATGCGTGCATTGATAATACTTCTTTAGCCTTTAACTTAATGATAGAAATACCCGCTTTATAAAGGTCATTTTCCATTGTCGTCGCATCTTTTTCTGTACCTGGAACAACCGGTGAAGCGATAATTACGATATCATCCGCAAACAGATTGATCTTTTCATTTTCACCAAGAACGATATTGTTCATGAGTTTGAAGACCTTGTTTCCGGAACCGGAAATGATGACTACCACATCCTTCATATCATTATTGAAAGCTTTCTGTGGAATAATCACTTCTTTAGGTAGTTTATAGTATCCGAGTTCATCAATACTGTTAAGCAGTTTAAGATGGTTTTCATCTTCAAAATAGACTTTCTTTCCATATTTACCGGCAAGTTCAAGAACTTCCATAATACGGAAGAGATTCTGTTTGTATAATGTGATAATTATTCGTTTATCAGACAGTTCAAAATAATGTTCTATCTGATCAGTAATTCTGTGTTTTGGTGATGTATAGCCCTCTCTTGTAGAACCTCTTGATTCATTCATGAGACAAAGAACCCTGTTCTTGCCCATTTCTGAGAAAGCGTTGATATCCATGGAGAAAGCTTCATTAAGAAAATCGTAGTCAAAGAGGAATTCTGATGTATAGACGATCATTCCACTCTCTGTTTCAAACGCAAAGCCTACCCCATCCGCAATTGACTGCATAACCGGGAAGGTATGGATTGTATTGTTTCCGATTCTGATCGTGTCTTTTCTTTTAACGATATTAATTTTCTTATTCTTTATTTTATGAGCCGCAAGATCTTCTTCTATCAGTTTTGCCGTAAAGGCTGTGGCATAGATATCACAATTGATCTGACTTACTAGATATGAAACAGCTCCCATGACATCATCATGCCCATGAGAAATAAAGATACCTTTGACACGTTTTTCATTTTCAATCAGATACGAAAAGTCAGGTATGATATATTCAATACCCAGCTGTTCATTTTCACTAGGGTATTTCAAACCTGCATCCACCACAAAAATATCGCCATCAATTTCCACCAGGTACATGTTCTTGCCATCTTCGTCAAGACCACCAAGTGCCATAATACGTATCTTCTGCACTGATTGTTTTTCCTCCAAAATCTATTAAAATTATAAGTTTGAACTGATTATTTTTCAATCGCCACACCATTCAAAGAGAATGACATGACTTCCGTTATTTTTACCATCACAAATTCACCTACTTCAATATTGTCTCCGGTAAAATTGACAAGTTTGTTTTCTTTCGTATATCCCGAATAAACATTATCCTTTTTCTTGGATATGCCATCCACCAATACTTCCACTGTCGCATCCTTGAACTTCTGATTGTTCAGATTGGCATAATAAGCCACCTTTTCATTAAGACGCTGCAGTCTTTCTTCCTTGACCTCTTTAGGAGTATGATCTTCCATTGAAGCTGCCGGAGTACCCTCTCTTGGCGAAAAGATAAAGGTAAAGGCATTATCATACTGACAGTGATCAACCATCTTCAAGGTATCTTCAAAAGCCTCATCGCTTTCGGTTGGAAAACCGACAATAATATCGGTTGTAAACGCAAAGCCAGGAAGTTCTTTTTTGAGTTTATCGAAAAGTTCCATATACTTTTCCGATGTATATCTTCGATTCATCTTCTTTAAGACATCTGTATTGCCTGACTGTAAAGGAAGATGGATATAAGGCATGATGTTAGAATTATTTTTTATGGCTTCAATCATACCATCGTTGAAATCCCATGGATGAGATGTCATAAAACGCACTCTAGGAATACCGATCTTAGCCACATCATTTAAGAGTTTACCGAAATCATAGTCATCATAGATATCTTTACCGTAGGCATTGACATTCTGCCCCAGCAGGCATATTTCCTTATAACCCTGATTCTTCAGTTCTTCTACTTCAAACAGGACATCTTCATATCTTCTTGATCTCTCCTTACCTCTTGTATAAGGAACGATACAGTATGTACAGAACTTATCACATCCATACATGATATTGACCCACGCCTTGTGTTTACCAAAACGGCTTACCGGTACATTTTCAATAACTTCTCCCATCTTGGAGAAAACTTCAATCTTTCTCGATTTACTTTCATATACACCATATAAAAGTTCAGGTAAGGAAGTAATATTATGTGTACCGAATACTATATCAACCTGACGGTATTTTTCAATAAGATTCTTAACGGTATTTTCTTCCTGCGTCATACAGCCACCTACGGCTATAACAAGGTCAGGATTTTTCATCTTCTGACGCTTTAAGGCACCTATTTCTCCATATACCTTTTCTTCAGCTCCCTGTCTGATGGCACAGGTATTGATGATTATGACATCAGCCTTATCTGTACTTTCAGATACTGTATAGCCTAAAGCTTCCATGATACCTGCCATGGTTTCCGAATCTCTCTGGTTGGCCTGACAGCCGTGGGTAATAATATGATATTTCTTACCCTCACCAAGATTAAGATATTTATCTTCAATGCTGAACTCAACACGTTCAGATTTTTCTTTATTTCTTCTTCTGGCTGAACTTAAATCAGGCAGTTTATAATCTTTCTTCATCTTCAATTATTCCTAAATATTTTAAATATTAAACGTAATTATTATAACATAGCCTTCACCTGCATAAAAAAAGGGATATATCCTCCCTTATTATGATTATCGAAGAATAATCCCTTTTTTCTAAAAAATTACTGGCTGATAGCTTCTACTGGGCAAGTAGCAACACATGCACCGCAATCAACACAAGTGTCTTCGTTGCATGCGCATAAACCATCATCACCAAGATTCAGTGAACCGGTTGGGCAAACACCTGTGCATGCTCCACAACCAACACATACATCCTTATTTACAGTTACTGGCATATTTTCTTACCTCCTAAATTAAAATTATTATAACATATATTGAATATTACAATACTATTCCTTAATCTGAATGTGCAGACAATCAAGCTGATCGGTGTCAACCGTATTTGGTGCCTCTGACATAAGACAGCTTGCGGTAGCGGTTTTAGGGAAAGCTACAACATCCTTGATATTATCGGTGCCACATAAGATCATGGTAAGTCTTTCTAAACCGATACCTACACCACAGTGTGGTGGTGTACCATAATCAAAGGCTTCAAGGAAGTATCCGAACTTGTCTTTAGCCTGTTCAGGAGTCAGCTCAAGTGCTTCAAAGACTTTAGCCTGCATTTCTGAATTATGAATACGTACAGAACCGGATAATAATTCATAACCGTTTAATACCAGGTCATAGGCTCTTGAATAACAGTTTGCCTTATCCGTCAATAACTTATCGACATCTTCATCCTTAGGTGCAGTAAACGGATGGTGTGCTGATACATAACGGTCTTCTTCTTCTGAATATTCATACATCGGGAATTCGGTAATCCAGCAGAAATTAAACGCTTCTTTATCAATAAGACCGAGTTCTTCACCCATCTTCTTTCTGACAGCACCTAAAGCCACTTCCGCAATATTTTTCTTATCGGCAATCATCATTACGACATCACCGTTTTCCATCTTCAGATAATCTCTTAATGCGTCTTTTTCCTCTAAACTTAAGGCATTGTTTACAGAACCGGAATAGGCATCATTATCGTATTTGAGATACGCTAAAGCTTTAGCCTTATAGATCTTCACGAATTCCTGCAGACCATCAAAAGCTTTTCTCGACAGTTTAGCTGAAGCATTCTTGAACACTAAAGCCTTAATGATTCCACCGTTTTCAATTGTATTTCTGAATACGGCGAATTCACTGCTTCTAAAGACATCTGTAACATTTACCATTTCATTTTTAAAACGGATATCCGGTTTATCAGAACCGTACTTATTCATGGCTTCTACATATGGAATTCTAGGGAAATCCGGAAGATCAATACCTTTAATCTCTTTAAAGATATTTCTCATGACCTTTTCTACTTCCGCAAAGATATCTTCCTCTTGCGCAAAGGACATTTCAATATCAATCTGGGTGAATTCAGGCTGACGGTCAGCTCTTAAATCTTCATCACGGAAACATCTGGCAATCTGGAAGTATCTGTCCATACCACCAATCATCAATAGCTGTTTATAAAGCTGAGGAGACTGAGGAAGCGCATAGAATTTTCCTTTGTATAAACGTGATGGTACAAGATAGTCTCTTGCGCCTTCAGGTGTTGATTTACCCATGATAGGTGTTTCTACTTCTACAAAATCATCGGCGTGTAAGGTATTTCTTACGATAGTTGTGATCTTGTCTCTTAAGATAAGTTTTTCTTTGATCGGATTTCTTCTGATATCAAGATATCTGTATTTAAGTCTTAATTCTTCTAAGGCATCTGTTTCATCGGCGATAATCATTGGCGTAGTCTTGGCTGAAGATAATATCTTACAGTCAGATGCCAGAACTTCTATTTCACCTGTTAATAGTTTTGGGTTAGGTGTTCCTTTTTCCTGAACTGTACCATCTACTTCAATGACATATTCATTTCTTACATCCTTAACAAGATCTGAATGTTCCTCATCAAAAGTGATCTGGGTAATACCGTATCGGTCTCTTAGATCAATAAAGACAATTGATCCAAGGTTTCTTCTTTTGGCAACCCATCCACACAGTTTAACCGTTTTACCGGCATCAGTTTTTCTTAATTCTCCACAAGTATGATCTCTATTCATAATAGTCCTCCAGCAGCTGATCAATGCGATCAGTAAGTTCTTCAAGTTTAACGGATTCCTGAGCTCTTGTCAGGGTATCCTTTAAGGTAACAGTATTTTCTTTGATTTCATCTTCTCCGATAATCAGCACAAACCTTGCATTTTTTCTTTCGGAAGATTTAAACTGGGCCTTTAATGATCTTCCATAGTAATCCATTTCACATGTAAGACCATTGTTTCTTAATATTTCTGAAACTCTTAAGGCATATTCAGCTCTTTCAAAGAGATTGATGACATAACAGTCAATTTGTGGTTTATATTCTTCGAATACTCCTTCAGCTTCGGCCAGGATACACAGCCTTTCAACACCTATCGCAAAGCCGATACCTGAAATATCCGGACCGCCCATTTCCTTTACGAGGTTATCATATCTTCCCCCACCGAAGATAGTTGACTGCGAACCTGATTCTTCGTGAGTCGATATTACTTCAAAAACTGTATCTGTATAATAATCAAGACCTCTTACCAGTCTATCATCAACGATATAAGGTATTTCTAATACATCAAGATAGTTTTTAACCTGTTCAAAGTAGGCGCTGGCGCTTTCTGTCAGTTTCATCTTAGGTGCGTTTTTAATGATATCTGATTCATGATCGACCTTGCAGTCAAGAATTCTCAAAGGATTCTTTTCCAGTCTGTTCTGACAGTCAAAACACAGCTGATCCTTATATGGCGTAAAGTAATCAGTCAGATCTTTTTTATACTGCAGTCTTGATTCATTATCACCTAAAGTATTGATACATACTTTGATAGAACTCAAACCGAGAGTTTTAACAAAGAAATAACCCAAGGCTATTACTTCCGCATCGATTAACGGATTCTTGTCACCGATGCATTCAATACCCATCTGGGTAAACTGTCTCTGTCTGCCCTTCTGAGGACGTTCATGCCTGAACATCTCTTCGATATATGCCAGTTTTACTGGAAGTTCAGCATTGCCATACATCTTGTGTTCCACAAAACTTCTGATAACCCCCGCTGTTCCTTCAGGTCTTAAAGTAAAACTGTCTTTGTCATTCATGGAAAAAGAATACATTTCCTTTGTTACCATGTCGGAAGTATCATTTTCCTTTTTGAAGACACCGGTATATTCAAATACCGGAGTTTTTATTTCACTGTAGCCGTACAGATCAAGAAACTGTCTGAACAAAGCTGACAGTTCATTGAATCTTAGCATCTTTTCCGGCAAAAGATCATATGTACCTTTTACTGTCTGATAAGCCATATTTCCTCCTTGAAAAATAAAAACGTCCTCTAAGGACGTTATAATACGCGGTACCACCTTAGTTCACATTTCTGTGCACTCAAGCTTTAACGCAGCGATACGATCCATCTTTTCAATGGATAAACTAGGAAGTGTCCCTCTGATTTTTTGAAGCCTTTCACCGTCTGCTTCTCGCTACAAGATTTTCAGATTCTTTTCCCTTTATACGAATAAATATTACTACTATTTAACCGCTCTTTCAACCGAAATAACGCTGTTGACCTTTCTTAAGTTGGTCATTATCGTTTCAAGATGTTCATTATCGGTAACGGTAATGGTTAATGTAGCTGAAGCTGTAAGATCTTCCTGGTTTACAGAGATATTTACAGCGGTAATTGAAGCCTTGTACTGGGCTATCATTGTAACCATATCAGTCAGCAGATATGAACGGTCTTTGGAATATACCTTGATAGTTGTAGGATATTTGAAATCAGGTTTTACCGGATCCCATTCCACATCGATAACTCTTTTTTCTCTGGCCATATTAGGACAGTCTTTACGATGTACCTTGATACCTGCACCCTTTGATACAAAACCGATAATATCATCGCCATATACCGGTGAACAGCATGGTGCCAGTAAGATCTTCATTGAACCTACACCGTTTACCATTACACCTGTTTTGGATATTGTTTTATTTCTTTCAGAGTTCTTCTTTGTCAGTTTCTGCAATGTATCAAGATCGAGTTCCCTCTTACCCATCTTCGCCAGTTTTTCAACGACAGAGAACGGATTCATGGACTTGCAGCCGATAGCGTAAAGGATATCATTCGCTGATGACATCTGATACTGGGAAGCGATATTGTCGAGCTTCTTTGTATCGTAATATTCATCAACATCCAGATCATGTTTCTTTATTTCATCCTTGAGAAGCTGTTCGCCGAGTTTCATGGCTTCTTCCTTGGATTCCATTTCCTTCTTTACAAAGTAAGCTTTGATCTTGTTGCGGGCATGGTTGGTTTTGACAATCTTGAGCCAGTCTTCGGATGGTGTAGAGTTCTTATTGGTACGAAGTTCTACAACATCGCCGGTCTTTAAAGGCGTATTTAAAGGCACGAGAACCCCGTTTACAAGAGCCCCCACTGTCTGATTACCAACTTCTGTATGAATACGGTAGGCAAAGTCTAAAGGCGTAGAACCACTGACTAAATCAATGACTCTTCCTCTAGGGGTAAGACAGTAGATATTCGCATTGAAAATATCATGAGTGATATCACTCATAAACTCTTTGGCATCAGATTCTGTGTTGTCTTCTAAAGCCTTGAGCCACTGTAATTCGGACATCAGCTGTTTCTGGGAACGGGTCTTGCCTTCCTTGTATGACCAGTGAGCCGCAATACCTTTTTCCGCAATACGGTCCATATCTTCCGTACGTATCTGAACCTCATAGATTCTGCCATCAGGTCCTACAATCGTTGTATGTAAAGACTGATAAAGGTTCATCTTAGGCATAGCGATATAGTCTTTTAATCTGCCTGGTATAGGTCTATATACCGCATGGATATAACCTAAAATTTCATAACAGTTGGTCTCTGTTTCCGTAACTATTCTGATAGCCAGTAAATCAAGTATTTCATCAAAACGTTTGTTTTTGGTGACCATCTTCTTATGGATGGAATAAAGATGTTTGGAACGTCCAAAAATACGGAAAGGAATATTATGCATCTCAAGCACAATGGAAATATCTTCCATCATGAGTTCAATCTGTTTGTCTCTTTCCGCTTTCTTTGATTCAACCAGTTTGGCTATCTCATGATACTTTTCATTATCAAGATAATAGAAACTGAGATCTTCAAGTTCATTCTTTATTTCCGCAATACCGAGTCTATGAGCGATAGGCGCATATACTTCCAGGGTCTCTTTGGCGATACGCTTCTGTTTTTCTGCGGGTACATACTGTAAAGTGCGCATATTGTGCAATCTATCCGCCAGCTTGACCATGATAACACGCACATCCTTGGCCATCGCAATCAGTATCTTACGGTGATTGGCAGCCTGATACTCTTTCTGATCCGTAAATTTCAGATTGGAAATCTTGGTTACCGCCTCAACAATCTCATATATTTCCTGTCCGAATTCTTCAATAAATTCTTCCTTTGTAACCCCGCAGTCTTCAATGACATCATGAAGTAATCCTGCGGCAATCGTATTAGGATCAGCCTTAAGCTTAGCCAGTTCATACGCTACCGAAAAAAGGTGAACGAAATATGGTTCACCTGATGAACGTTTCTGATCTTTATGTTTTTCTTCAGCGTAACTGTATGCCTTCTCAATCAGCGCAACCGAATCTTCATTCGTTATATAAGTAGCGATTTCCGCAAACAGTTCTTCCCTGGTATAAGTCTTGTTTTTCATTAGGTTAATATTTCATTAACGAGAAGACATCATAATCCTTCAGTGCTTCTCTTCCGTTTAATCCTTCCAGTTCAATCAGAAAAGCGACTCCGACTACTTCTCCACCCAGTCTTTCAACCAGCTGACACGCAGCCTTGGCAGTACCACCGGTAGCCAATAGGTCATCAACGACAATAACTTTCTGACCTTTTTTTATAGCATCTGCATGCATGAATATTTCGTTTGTTCCATATTCCAGTGCATATTCGCATGATATAGTCTCTCTAGGCAGTTTACCCGGTTTTCTTACCGGTACAAAGCCCACATTCAAAGCGTATGATAAAGGACAGCCTACAATAAAACCTCTTGATTCAGGTCCTGCAACAAGTTCCGCACCCTTGTCTTTCACATATTCTTTAAGCTGATCAATCGCATATTTATACGCATCTTTATCAGCCAGCAATGGTGTTATATCTCTGAATAAAATACCTTTACTTGGAAAATCAGGAATGTCTGCAATGTAGTCTTTCAAGTTCATCTTTTCTTACCTCAAATACAATCTAAATTATATTAAAACTGTATTAAATCTTCAATTAACAAAGATATCCCGTCTTTATGATAACTATCCTTCTGAATTCTGAATATCATCGTACTGAAAGACCTGTTTATATTACCGCTTTTAAAAGATATGGCACTGATATTTTTACCCAGTATGTATTTCGGATATTTTCCTGCTACAGTAAGTTTCTTGTCAATAAACGGATTTTCAATCGCAAATAAAGGTTCATTAAAACCGCTGCCATAAGGTGATAGTTCTTCATACTGATCATATAAATCCATATCTATTTCATCCTGATCAAATATCAGGACATCCTTAGTCTGTTCTGTAACTTCTACCGGATGATTTCTGATATATTCCAGAACATCATTTACCTTATCCAATGAAAGAGATAATCCCACCGCATTGGCGTGACCTCCCAGTGTGATAAACATATCTTTTATATCTTGAAGATAATCATAGATATTAAATCCCACCGGGCTTCTTCCTGAACCTTTAAGTAAACCATATTTACTGCTTAAGACAATTACCGGTTTACTTACTTCATACATCAGCCTGTTGGCTATAAGTCCGCACAGGCCTTCATTAAATTCTTCAGAATATATAAAACATACCGTATCTTCATCATTAATAAGTTTTTCTGCAAGTCTGCACTGATACTGTGTCAGTTCTTTTCTTTTATCATTGATGGTTTCTATCTTTGAATAATAGTTTGTGATGCTTTCATCCTTACATAAAAGATACCTTACGACGTAATTGACATTCATAATATCGTCGAGTCTGGATACCGCATTGATCTTGGGAATGACATTAAACTGCAAAGACTGATATGACAATTCATTTCTCCCCAGAAGATATTTTACAGGCTGATAATCACCTTTCTTCAAAAGTCTCAACATCTCTTTTAAAAGATATCTGTTGTAGTTTAAGACACTTACCATATCCGCCATCGTGGCCATG
This sequence comes from Erysipelotrichaceae bacterium, assembly GCA_030523555.1. Taxonomy (GTDB): domain Bacteria; phylum Bacillota_I; class Bacilli_A; order Erysipelotrichales; family Erysipelotrichaceae; genus Colivicinus. The sequence goes on along the minus strand of JAUNIH010000007.1, from coordinate 24,797 downwards.
CCTCCCAGTATGATACTGGTATCATCATCTCTGATACTGACGGATATTAAGGCACATAATCCGGCTGCACACATATCAGAATATTTTTCATCAAAGAGATTCGGGTGAATAAAAGCTGTACATTCAGGTTCATTCTGATATTCATGATGATCTATGACAAAAGTCTGAAGTCCTAAAGATGTGGCATAATCAAGCTGTTCATTAGCCACCACCCCATTATCGACTGTCACAATGATATCAAAACCATGTTCATGAGCGATATCTACGATATTATTATTGATGCCGTATCCTTCTTTTATTCTTGATGGAATATAATAGTTTGAACTTATATTAAGATCATCAAAGAGCTTCTTCATAATGGCTGTCGCACATATGCCGTCACAGTCATAATCCCCTACAATAAAAAATCTTTTATCCCTTAAAGATAAAAGTTTCCGGATAAAATCATTAAGTACTTCAATATCCTTATCGATACTGAAATCAGAGACATCAAGATCACTGATATCTATATTATTCAAATCACATACCCTTTGAGCATATGAACCTTCTTTTTTGTTCAAAAGGTATTTCATAGAGTATTAAGTCCGATGAATAAACCGATCAGTGCCAGTACAAGAGTAAACAGATAGAAACCGATAACGATATTCTTTTCTTTATATCCTTTAATGACATAGGCATAATGAATCGGCGTATAAGAGAAGACACGCTTATGGAATAAACGTACGGAAAGCTGCTGCAATACTACACAGAACATTTCTACGACGAATGTTCCACCGATAAAGAATAAGGCAATTGTCTTATCCATCATCAGTCCCAGAGCTGCGAATAAAGCGCCCAAAGCTACTGACCCGCTGTCTCCCATAAAGATCTTCGCAGGATGGAAATTGAATTTCAGATAGCCTGTAAGACCACCTAAAATACAGCAGATAAATAATGATACATGATATTCTTTAGCGATTAATGTAAACACCAGCATCGGTATTAAAGCGATAAAGGATACACCGGCACATAAACCATCCATACCATCAGTAAAGTTGACCGCATTGGCTTCTGCCATATACAGCAGAACCATGAAAGGCACAAAGACAAACCATGGAAGCTGCACACCGATAGTGGTAAATGGAATAGTCACACACTGCGGAATGATATCCTGGAATACAAAAAATAAACCAGCCGCAAAAACAAGTTCCATAATAAGTCTGGATTTCTGAGAAAGACCTTCATTATTGTGTTTTACAACGATTGTATAATCATCTAAAAAACCTACAAGACAGTAAAGCACATAGGAAAACATCACAAACAGAAGTTTTCTGTCAGATAAGGCATTTATATCAATAAGAATAAAAGTAATAATCGGAATAACCACAAATAGAAGACCTCCCATAATAGGTGTCTTTTCTTTCTGTTTGAAGTCTTCCAGAGCGTATTCAGAAGTAACCTGATTGATATTCAGGGACTTGAGTTTTTTTATAAATTTCGGCATCACATACAGCATTACCGCTACGTTCAATATGAAACCGATGACATAAACGATAGTATTCATACTTTTCCTATTATACTCTTTAATTATTTTGTGTGAATTATTTTATTCGGCTGACGTAGTATCAGCTGAACTATCATCAGCAGGTTCTTCTTCTGCAACACTCTGAATATCCTTGAGTTTTACAATCAGTTCAGTCGATCCATCATATACCGTTTTAGGTGAGATAGACTGTTCATAGGCTACGCCATAGCCATCGATAGTAATCGGAATATGCGAAATGCTCCAGTAGCTTACAATTTCTTTTCTTGTCCATCCGCTGAAATCAGGTACTTCAATATTTACACTGTCTGTCTGAATAAAGATTTTTTCATCGGTATGAATAGTACTTCCGGCTTCCGGATACTGTCCTGTGACATTGTTTCCATCACCTACCCTGATAATCTGAACATTCATATCAGACATGGTATTTAAAGCCTCATCATATGTTGAAGATAAAAGACTTGGCATTTCATAGGTATCCATATAGGTATATGTCTCCACGCTGCCTTCTTCAATTGCGAGACCTTCCAGTAAAGCTATTCTGTCAATCAGATCAGGAACCGGTTTGATGTCGTAATTGTAGTAAAGGTTTTCTGCAGATACATAGGCATAATAAACAATATACTGAGGATCTTCATAAGGGAATCCCAGCATACATGAAATGATATTCTGATTAAGTGAGTATCCGCCGTCTTCAGGAATTTCACCGGTACCGGTCTTACCCATAACCTGAACAGTTTTTGCGGCGTAGTGACGACAGGTTCCATCAGGTTCCGCAACAACTCTTCTTAAAAGATCCTGCATTCTTTTGGCGGTAGTTGATGATATAGGATTTGATACAACTGTCTTTCTTCCCTGATAGACGATAGATCCGGTATTAGGATCGACAATCTTATCAATGAGATATGGTTTCAGCATTTCTCCATTACCGAATATGGCAGTATAGGCCTGTAAAAGCTGTAGCATCGTCGTCGATGAACCCTGACCATAGGTTGCGGTAATACTGTCGACAGGAGATAATCCATAGTTGGTATAACCCGGTATTTCATCAATACCATCAGTATTGACACACTGATAAAGATGATATTCTTCCAGATATTTCTTGTAGTTTTCCTGTCCTACGTATTGCGACAGTAAGGTAGCGGTCGCAACGTTACTTGAGTAGATGAGTCCATAGTCAAGAGGTATATTACCCCAGTCGAGTAAGGATACGTTATAGATACAGCCTAAAGCGTTAGAAGAATAGGTTCTTTTGGCATCGGCGTCATAACAGAAAGGACCGGAATTGAATTCGGTATCACCATCATAGACACCGAGATCCATAGCGGCTGAATAGATGATAGACTTCATAACCGAACCAGGTTCATATGCCAGCTGTGAACCGAAATTGACCTGTGTATCTTCAGATGTAATATTGTTTGGATTATATGAAGGAATCTGACCCCAGGCCAGAATCTTACCGGTTTTTACTTCTACTACTGCACCCCAGGCTCTTGAAGCCCCTTTATAGTCCATGGTTGTCTGTAAACAGGTATTTAAAGCTTCCTGAATTGATACATCAAGTGTCAGATAGACATCATAACCATTAACCGCATCAACTGTCTCTTCATACATGCCCGGTAAGACATATCCGTGTTTATCCTGCTGATAGGAATGAGTTCCATCAGTTCCGGATAATTCATCATTAAGATAGGCTTCAATACCCAACTGCCCTACGAGTTTGCCAGTATCATCGGATTTCGCAAATCCTACTAACTGTGGAGAAATATCGCCGTTATACGGATAGTATCGAGTATAGGAAATACGGAAATCAATACCATGTAAACCATCGATGGCTTCAATCTCGTTTTTCTGTTCTTCAGAAAGATTTCTTCCATACGCTCCCAGTTCTACCTGATATAAACCGTCATTTGAAGTAAGAATAGTATATATATCGCTCGCATCCATACCCAGTATTGGCGCTAAAGCGTTTGCCGCAAAAGAAGGATTATCGACATATGCCGGCGTATTGCCGCTTGACAGTCTGTCTTTATCGAGATAACAGATAATATCATATGTCTGAACATCCTGAGCCAGTACCTGTCCATTGGTATCAAGTATCATACCTCTGGACGCAAAAATGGTTTCATCTACATTTGAAACCGAATTGACATAATCGTCTAAAGATGTCATTGATCTTAAATGAATCTTCATTAATGTCGTTACCCCGACATTAACAATAATGACGGCGCAAACCGTCAGAAAGATTATATAAAGAAAACGAAGTTTATCGTTACTTCGTTTCATCCTATTCACCTGTTACAGAAACGATATTTTCCTGTGTCTGGTTCATGTTGGCTGCCTGAGCAATCACATAAACACGTTCCTTGTTTTCAAGAGACTGGATTTCAAAACTCAGATTCTGATTATCGCTCTTTAAGGTATTGAGTTCATCAGTAAGTTTCTGAATCTTGATAGTCAGATTTGTATTGATGGTATTGATCAGCAGATTGGAAATCAGAAATGCCGTCAGAGAAAAGACGAATAAAACAATCGCAAAACCATTGAAACTTAATCTTCTTCTTTTTTTCTTAACTATCTTTGCCATTTTTTCTGATCCCCCTTACAATTGCGCTCTTCGAGCGATGGTTGATTTCTATTTCATCTTCATCTGCCTTATCCCCATGATTCAGCAGAGAGTATTTCGGCTTTTCAACTTCTTCCGGTCTTTTGGCAATCCTCAGATCATCATGAACCGTACTCAGTTTTTTAAAGTACTGTTTGACAAGTCGATCTTCTAATGAATGGAATGTGATGATAACCACTCTTCCATCTTCTTTTAATATTCCATCAAAGCTTTCTAAGAAGGCTTTTAATGAATCAAGTTCACTGTTCACTTCAATGCGTATCGCCTGAAATGTCTGTTTTGCCGGATGTCCTTTTTTACTTAAGACCTTGGCAGGTAATGCCTTTTTAATGACATCTACCAGTTCCAGTGTTGTGTTTATCGGACGGTTTTTTACAATTTCGCCAACTATTCTTCTTGAGAATTTTTCTTCTCCGTAATCCCAAAGAACCTTAGCCAGTTTTTCTTCGTCGTATTTATTTACGACATCGTATGCCGAGAACTCATCATCCTTGTTCATACGCATATCCAGAGGTCCATCATATCTGTATGAGAAGCCTCTATCAGCTTCATCAAACTGCGGAGAAGATACCCCGAGATCGAGCAGTATCCCATCAACTTCTTCAACATATCTGTTCATATTCCTGAAGTTGTCGTGGATGAATACCACATTGTCATAATCTTTAAGGATCTCTTTAGATTCAGCTATCGCCTCTTCATCAAGATCGAAACAGTAGAGTTTTCCGTTTTTAAGTTTTTCCAGAATCCTTTTTGAATGTCCGCCTCTTCCCAGTGTTCCATCAACATAGATGCCATCTTCCTTAATATCCAGAAGTTCAATACATCTTTCTGGCATTACAGATACATGTCTAGTCATTGTTTATAAGTTCACTCAGATTTTCAGCGACATCTTCAAAGTTTTCAGAAGCTTCAAGATAGTAGTTTTCCCAGGTTGCCTTATCCCAGATTTCAATGTGATCGTTGGCTCCAATGATTACACATTCCTTTGCGATATTAACCGGCTTGGACAGGAATGATGGAATCTGTATTCTTCCCTGATTGTCCAGAACACATTCAGTAGCTGTACTTGTCAGCATTCTTACATACTGTCTGGCTGCCTTTTTGGTTGTAGGAAGCTTATTGATTTCTTCAAACATCTTATCCCACTGACTCAAAGAGTAAATGGTAAGACATCCATCAAGTCCACGGGTAAGAATAAAGCTGGTATTGAGTTCATCACGAAACCTGGAAGGAACGATAATTCTTCCCTTGGCATCCAGATTGTGCTGATATTCACCGATAAACATCTACCACTTTCCTCCACTTTATTCCACTTCCTACCACCATTATCACTTTTTTAAGCATAAATGTAAACATTTTTAAGTAAAAAGAAGATAAAAAAAAGAAGGTTTTATCCTTCTAATGAAAAAATGTAAAAAAAATACGGCATTTTCATGCCGTATCAGTAAATCAATAAGTAAATCCTATTATTTAGCACCACAGTTAGGGCAAACATGATGAGCTAATTTGAATTCGCCACATGTACACTTAACCATAGTAGGTGCAATCAATTTATAATGAGTTCTTCTTTTTGCTTTACGTGTCTTAGAATTTCTTCTCTGCTGAACTGCCATTTTTTAATCATCCTCCTCAACCTTGTATTCCATGAGTTTTGCCAGTCTGGGATCTATTTCATCTTTTTTGGATAATTCATAGTCTTTTTCACTGACAAAAGACCAACCATCCCCTCTAGAATACTCTATTTTTTTATTTTTGACAACCATAATCGGAGCTTCAGGTATAACTATCATAGCTGCCAGGTCTCTTACTTCCATCGTCTCTTTGAAATAGAAACCATCTTCCTTTATTTCCTGAACGACCTTTTCATCTTCCGAAATATCATATTCTACTTCAACATCTTCCATACTCACTGCACACGGACAGATCATAGTACCGGAAAGCTGATAGTTGATTCTAAGTTCATCCATTGAATCATAATAGAAACTGATATCCCCTTTTATATCTTTTATTCCTCTTATAAAGATATTGTCTTCAATAACGATATCCTTTTCATCTACGGGATAGATTTTTTCATCTGACATTGACATCAGGTCTCTCAGTGTTATCTTCATACATGTATTATATAATTTATTTATGAAAGTAACAGGTATAGTTGTCGAATATAACCCCTTCCACAACGGACATAAATATCATATCGACAAGGCAAGAGAGCTTACTGATCCTGATGTTTTGGTAGCGGTATGTTCAGGTAACTACAATCAGCGTGGAGATATCTCTATCATCGATAAGTTTCAGAAAACCGAAGCCGCGTTAAATAACGGTGTCGATCTTGTCTTGGAACTTCCGTATATCTTTACCCTTCAGAATGCCTATGTCTTTGGTAAGAATGCGATAGACATCCTGAATAAGTGTTTAGTTGATACGATTGTCTTTGGTTCAGAAACAAACAATATCGATGAACTTAAAAAATATGCCGAACTTGAAGTAGATGTCACCAGACTAAAAGAGCTTATGCATGACGGCAATTCATATCCTAAGGCATATGGTCTATTAAGCAGCTGCTTATACCCGAATGATATCCTGGCTGTTACATATCTTAAAGCCATTAAAGATACAGATATAAAACCGGTATCAATTCAAAGAACCAATGACTATCACGATGAAAACCTCGATATTATCTCTTCCGCTACGGCAATCCGCAAAGCTGTAAAAGAAAACAAAGATATCTCAAAGGCTACACCAATCACCATAGAAGAACCACTGTTTAATGAGATGCTGTATCCATATATCCGTAATATTCTGTTTGCTTCTTCAAGAAAAGATCTCTCGGATATCTTTATGATGGATGAAGGTATTGAAGGAATGTTAAAAGAGAATGCGATAAAGTATGATACCTATGATGAATTTCTGGATAAGAGTGTATCAAGAAGATATACCCGTTCAAGAATTCAGAGAATACTGATGCATATGATAAATCAGATAAAAAAGGAAGATGTAAAAAATCTTCCAGAATGTGACTATGTAAGAGTTCTCGGTTTTAATGAAAAAGGACGAAATCTTCTTAAATCATTAAAAGATTCTGATACAAAATTTGTTACCCAGTTCAAGAATATTCCTGAAGCGTATAAGGATATTGAATATAAGAGCAGTCTTGTCTATTCATCCCTGATGAAGAATCAGAAGGAATATATGAAGAAAGAACTTAAAGGTCCTATCATAAAATAAAAAATCCCGTGAGGGATTTTTAATTATTCAGCATCAATAACGTTATGATAAACTTCCTGAACATCATCTACTTCATCAAGTAAAGTAAGAAGTCTGTTCCATAATTCCTTATCATGTTCATCAGTAATTGTTGTGTATTCCTGTGGCAGCATCTTGATGGCACATACAGAATATTCAACATTTGGAATCAGGGCATCGATTGCTTCCTGAGCCTTATGTAAATCAGCTGGAGCAACGTATACTGTCATAACACCTTCTTCAACTTCAAGATCATTAACATCTACATCAGCTTCAATCAGTGTATCCAGCATTTTATCTTCATCTTCATAATTGAATGAGATAACACCGAGGTTGTCGTAGTTGAATGATACAGAACCCTTAACGCCAAGTTTGCAGTGTGCCTTGTTGAAACACTGGTTCATGGCAGCGATAGTTCTGTTGGAGTTGTCTGTAAGACAGTCAACGATAACCGTTGCAGCACCTGGACCGAAACCTTCATATCTTAATGAATCATAAGATTCACTTGATCCGCCTTTAGCCTTTTCAATAGCTCTTTTGATAACGTCAGCAGGAACCTGGTTGGCCTTTGCTTCCTTGATTTTAGCCCTTAAAGTAAGGTTCATATCTGGATCAGGAACGCCTGATTTTGCAGCAATATATATTTCCTTGCCGTATCTAGAATAAACCTTTGATTTCATAGCGGCTGTTTTAGCCATAGCCGCAGCTCGTACTTCATGCGCTCTTCCCATTTTTTTACCTCACTAATACTTTATATTTTTAACTGTTTTATTATATAACTCTATCAATAATACTGACAAGTCATAACAAAGTAAAAGCGGTTCTATGGACCGCTTAGACTTAAAGTTTTGTTTATACGATTAGAAATCTACTTCTGTATCGTAGTAGCAGCATTTCAGAAGTTTTTCCATTTCTTCCTGAGTAGGAATACGTGGGTTGGAACCTGTACATGCATCGCCGATTGCCAGTTCAGCAATCATAGGAAGTCTCTCTAAGAATACTTCTTCTGGAACGAAGCCCTGTTCTGTTGGATAAGAATCAGCGCCGTAGTTCTTAATGCAGTGAGGAATATTCAGAGCTTCATTCAGATCTCTGCAGAACTTGATTAATGAAGCAACCTTTTCATCATCGTTAGTGCCAGCTAAATGTAAGTAGTCAGCGATAACGCCATATCTCTTCTTGGCAGTTTCATCTTTAGCGTTGTAGGCAATAACCTTAGGAAGATACATTGCGTTTGCAGCACCGTGGATGATATGAGCACCGTAATCAGCGAATACAGCACCAGTCTTGTGAGCCATTGAGTGAACGATACCGAGTAATGCATTAGAGAATGCCATACCAGCTAAGCACTGTGCATCATGCATTGCATCTCTTGCGTCCATATCACCATTATATGAATCAACCAGTGACTTCTGGATCATTTCCATAGCGTGGATTGCCAGAGGGTCAGTATAGTTGCAGTTGGCAGTAGATACGTATGCTTCTACTGCATGAGTAAGAGCATCCATACCTGTATGAGCAACCAGTTTCTGAGGCATTGTTTCAGCTAATGCTGGGTCAACGATCGCAACATCTGGTGTAATTTCAAAGTCAGCAATCGGGAATTTGATACCCTTCTGATAATCAGTGATGATAGAGAAAGCTGTAACTTCGGTAGCTGTACCTGAAGTAGAAGAAACAGCACAGAATTTAGCCTTTGTTCTTAATTTAGGTAAACCGAATACCTTGCACATATCTTCAAAAGTTGTTTCAGGATATTCATATTTAATCCACATGGCTTTAGCCGCATCGATTGGTGAACCGCCACCGATAGCTACGATCCAGTCTGGTTCAAATGCCAGCATCGCATCAGCACCACGCATAACTGTTTCTACAGATGGGTCTGATTCAATACCGTCAAAAATCTGAACTTCCATTCCGGCCTCTTCAAGATAAGCTTTAGCCTTATCCAGGAAACCGAATCTCTTCATAGAGCCACCACCAACACAGATCATGGCTTTTTTGCCAGTGAAAGTCTTTTAAGCTTCAAGCGAACCTTTACCATGATATAAATCTCTAGGTAATGTAAAACGTGACATATATAATCCTCCTTAATGATAGTATGTCAATCTATCCTAAATATATTATAGTCAACTTGTGATTTTTTTTACAATATAAAAAATGTAAAAAATTATCACTTTTCTGCAAATAAAAAGGATGTGAGATTTTCACATCCTGATTTGATATTTAAAGATAAAATTACAGAACAGATTTAACCAGTTCAATAACTTCTGCTTCAGTGTGACACTTTAAAGCCTTGGCAGCCAGTTCTTCCATATCCTTCTTGTTTAAAGAAGTGATAATCTTACGGGTTGGAAGAATTCTTGGTGAAGACATGGAGAATTCATCAAGTCCAAGACCAAGCAGGATAGGTGCAGCCATTGGGTCGCCACCCATTTCGCCACACATACCACACCATTTGCCCTGTGAATGTGCACCATCGATTGTCATCTTAACCAGTCTTAAGATAGCTGGGTTTAATGGCTGATAGAGGTATGATACCTTTTCAGACATTCTGTCTGCTGCCATTGAGTACTGAATCAGGTCGTTAGTACCGATTGAGAAGAAGTCTGCGTACTTGGCAAATTCATCAGCGAGTACAGCGGATGCAGGAATTTCTACCATCATACCGATTTCGATTGAATCACTTACAGCTACGCCTTCTTTCTTCAGTTCTTCCTTATTGTCCAGGACAAACTGTTTTGCCTTTACAAATTCATCAATTGTAGCGATCATTGGGAACATGATTGCGAGTTTTCCATAAACGGAAGCTCTTAAGAGTGCGCGAACCTGAGTTCTGAAGATTTCCGGTCTGTCTAAACAAAGACGGATAGCACGATAACCCAGGAACGGATTCATTTCCGGATCAAACTTGAAGTAAGGAAGAGTCTTATCACCACCGATATCGAGGGTTCTTACAACAATTCTCTTGCCTTCAGCTCTTTCAAGAACTGTCTTGTATGCTTCAAACTGAACTTCTTCACTTGGGAAGTCATCAGTCGCATCCATGTACAGGAATTCCGAACGGAACAGACCTACACCTTCAGCACCGTTGGCGATAACGTTATCCATATCTTTTGGATTACCGATATTGGATACCAGTTCTACCTGATGACCGTCAAGTGTAACAGATGGTTTATTCATCAGAACTTTCAGTTCTTCTTTTTCTTTCAGGAAAGCTTCTCTCTTGGCTTTATATTCAGCGATTACATCTTCAGCAGGATTGATGAAGACATCACCGTTTTTCGCATCAAGAATAATATAGTCTCCGTGTTTGCAGGAAGACATAACACCTGTACATCCTACAACTGCAGGAATACCGAGTGATACAGCCATAATAGCGGCATGAGATGTCTTACCACCGATTTCGGTAACGAAACCTGTCGCATATTTCTTGTTCATCTGAGCTGTATCAGATGGTGTCATTTCTTCAGCTACGATGACAACTTCTTCATCTATGGCAGTCAGATCAGGAATATTGAGTCCCAGAATATTACATAATAATCTGAAGGATACATCCTTGATATCAGCGGCTCTTTCTTTGAAGTATTCATTATCCATACTTTCAAACATTGTAACCATCATATCGGATACAGTCTTTGTCGCATAATCAGCAGTTGAACCTTCATCGATCATGGCCTTGATCTGATCCTGATATTCAGGGTCCTGAACCATCATCAGATGTGCATCAAATACGGCAAGTTCTTCAGGTGCGAGATTTGCCGAAGCTCTTTCTTTGATAGCTTCAATATCACTGATTGTCTTGGCTAAAGCCGATTCAAAGCGCGCTGCTTCTTCTGCAGGTACGCCTTTGGCTTCACTTACAGTAAAGACAGGCTGTTCAAGCTTGTAGATTTTACCTAACGCGATACCACTGGATGTTGCTATTCCTTTTAACATAAATTTCTCCTTATATATATTTATATTTTACAACATTATTTTTCCAATTCTAAGAGGAATGCACGATAAGCTTTTATTCTGTTACGGTAATATGTTGAATCCGAATAATAACCTATATACCACTTTCCACTCTTGCCTAAGACAAACTCATTTCTGAGAATAAAACGGTCTCTGTCATTAAGTGATTCAATGACATTTTCGATGTGTCTGGCAATATATACAGACCTGGATACTTCCTTCCTTGGTCTGTTGATGATATGCGTATCATCTTCCAGTAAGACCCTTGATGCATACTTGTAGCTTGTCAGCAGCATCTGGACATCCTTTACCACCTGTCTGGCACTCTTTTTCTTTACTTTGATTTTCTGTTCCAATGTATTTTACCTCCATCATTTCTTTATACACTGCAATATGGGATCCTTGTATACATTAGCTGTTCCGATTAAGTTCCATCATTTATAAGTTCTTCAGCACATTTCCTGTATCAGGATATCTTACGACTTTTTTATATACGCTTTCGGATTTTATCTTCAAGCTTTCTCACGGATATTTCCAGTCCTGATAAAAAGATATCATGAACTGTTTCATAATGGTATGATTCACCATCTGTTACAAGAGAAATTTCCGTTTTTAGAGAGTTTTTACAAGGTTTGACACCTATATCGACTGTACAGTTTCTATCATTGATAAAACTGCTTAGTCTATCAAGAATACTTTCAATCTTCTTTTCTTCTTCCTTGCTTAATGATCTTTTTAGACCGTTTATTATGTATTTCATATTCAGGATTCAAGTTTTGATAAAAGCCATTTATACACAAGATATAAGCCATAGGCATCCAGTGAACAGTATTCTTTAAGATTATTTATAATCTTCTTACTCTTTTCACTTGTACCGTCACCTATTTCTCTCCAGTTAAAGACAGCTTCCATACCATCATATATATCCAGATCAGAATATGAATAATCCGAACAGATATCCACCAGTTTCTTTAAGGTAAAATTGCCTTCCATACGGACATCATAGATAAGCCCCTTGATAAACGGTACAGCCATATCTACAAAACGCTTTATGATAGATTCCAGTTCTTCCCTATATTCCGGAAAGATATTCGCCAGTTCCTTTAATCTCAGACATTCGGCACCATCAGCGTTGTACGCCAGAATAGGTCCCCTTTTAGGAAGCTCTTTAATCATTGATTCAACAAAGGCTCTTCGGCAGTCTCCTGTTCCTACAAATGTCGTATGTCTCATGCGTCCGTATCGATCGATATAATACAGTGCATATTCAAAACATACAACATCCATCGGTTTCATACCGTTATATGGCGGTATCAGGAATCTGTCCCACTCAAAATCGATAAAACTGATAGGTTTGGTCTTAAGATTTTTAAGCCATAAAGCCAGAGCGTATTTTTCTATATATAACCCACCGTTTCTGCTCGCCATAATCTGGGCATACTGCAGCTGGTTTCCTTCAAGAAGTTCAGGTTTGGCATCCTTTAACAGTTTTATTCCTTCATTGAACATCCTGTTTTTGTTCTGTGAAGATACAAGAGTAAGTATACTGTCAGCTTCAAGTTCCTCTTCATTGGGATAACACTCATCATAGTAATCACATATGCCAAACATCTTGCAGTGTCTGGTCTTTCTAGGAGCTTTCAGTTCATAACTGTTTATTTCATCTACATAATGTTCATATCTGAAAGTATCTTCTCTGACATAGGTGATTATGTCTTTGTCATGAAATCTGTTTGTACATATAAAGAGTTCATCGATATCGATATCTCCATATCTTACATAATTCTCATTGAGATAGATGACATATATCTGTTTTACATTAAGACCAAACTTCTTCAGCATTCTTAAACATATGCGATATGTCACAAGATCCAGATCTCTCATCTGTGTACCATAATAGATGTAGCAGAGATCAAAACCTCCTTCCACCTTATGCATGAAAGGAATATTGATTCTTAATTCATGATCTTCAAACCGCGCATGAATAAAGTATTCATATCTGTCAATCGCTTCCAGAAATCTTTCAGTCCTGTCATTTCTTTCACCGACATAGACATCAGAAAAATGAAAATACTTCGACAATAATTCAATAATATTTTCATCCATCCGCATGTACGGTTTATATACAGACTGACTGTCTTTTTCAAAATAATATAAACGGTCACACTTGAGATACTTTTTTATATCACTGATATGGTACATACTGATATTCCTAATTCATTATATTACATATTTATTCCGCATCATATAATTCATTTCGCATATAAAAACCCTGCATTGCAGGGTTATATCAGATAATAAAAGCTGTTCCAAACGATCTTACTCTGACCTTCAAAAGACAGTCATCACCAAATACCGAACACATCAGTTTTTCAAATCCTGCCATTTTATCCTCAGGCACAATACACTGGATAGTTCCTTCAAAGCCGCCACCATGAACTCTGGCTACACCATCTCTTTCTAGATAATCATCAGCCAGGGCTAGACCTACAGCCAGTGATTGCGAGAATGGACGTGATGATGGATAGACATTCTGCAGATATTCATATGATGATTTGGCTGATTCATTCATCAGTTTCAGAAGTTCATCAATATCGTTGTTACGGATAGCTTCCTTCTGTCTTATCGCTCTTTCATTTTCGTTGAAGAAATGAAGTGATCTCAGCATCGCCCTGTCATCATTTACTTTCTTTCTGATTTCCATAAAATTATCCAGGAATTTTTCTTTACTTGTATCCGCAAGATATTCAACACCCAAAACATCCGCAACTTTCTTTATTTCGTTAGGAATGCCTGCATATTCATATGAAAGATCGGCGTGATCACCCTTGGTATTGACAATAACCATCTCATAGCCATGATCGGCAAACGAGAAACTGAAATTTTCAATTACGGGATCATCGGGATTTTTAAAATCAATCGTGACAAAACCACCGACAGATATAGCCATCTGATCCATCAAACCGCTCGGTTTGCCAAAATAGACATTTTCCGCATACTGACCGATGATAGCTCTTTCGATTGGATTCATACGGTCATTATTATAGAGACTGTTGAAGACTTCGGCGATCATCATTTCAAAGCACGCTGAAGATGAAATACCTGAACCTACAAGAACGCGCGAATTGCACAGGCAGTCAAAACCACCGATATCATATCCACGTTTAGACATTGATGCGGCTATACCTCTGATTAATGATTCAGAGCTGTTGAACTGTTCCTCATGGATCTCAAGATCATTAAGATCAACAGGCGCAATCACAAAATCCGCATCCTTAAAATGAACGGTATTATCATCATTCTTTTTGACAACGCAGATATTATCGATACTTAAACCGGCACATACGACATTGCCGTGCTGATGATCAGTATGGTTTCCCCCTATCTCTGAACGTCCAGGAGAAGACACAAAATGATAATCACCATCACCATACATCGCATACGCTTCATCCAGAGGTTTTATATATCTTTTTCTTTCTTCACTTACATCATCATCACAGATAATCTGTTTAAGTTTATTATCAATCTTACCTGAAATGATATATTCTTTTAAATCAGTATATTTCATAATCTTACAGATGTGACTTACCGATCATCGCTGCACCCAGTACTCCAGGTTCAGAAAGCTTCGCATGAAGAATAGGAACTTCTCTCATACCTGGATGAGCGAGTTCCTTAAAGTAGTTTCTGATACGGTCAAAATAGATAAGATGGGAATGAGATACACCACCACCAATGACAAAACAGTCAGGTGCGACAATCGCACTGATAGCTGAAAGACATACAGCGATATCTTTGGATGCCTTATCAATAATGGCAATAGCTTTTTCATCACCCTTTTCTGCCAGTTCAAATACCTGTTTACCGGTAGTGACACTTTCACCGAATACTTCATTGCCGATTAATCCGATAGCCCTTCCGGAAGCGATAGTTTCTACACCTCCACGGTTTAGATGTTTATAGCACTCATACTGTTTGGCCTCAGGATCAACGATAACGTTGGCTACTTCACCAGCGTAGCCCTTATGTCCGGAAATGATTTTTCCATCTACTACATAACCACCACCGATACCGGTTGAATGGGTCAGATAATAGACACTTTTATAGCCTTTTCCGGCACCCAGTAAAGCTTCCGCCAGACCTGCCGCATTTGCATCATTATCAAGGAATACCGGAACCCCAGTAGCTTTCTCCATCTTTTCACCGAATGGATAGTCTTCGCATCCTGGAATATTGGTAGCCTGTGTGATGACGTTTCTTTCACCGTCTACAGGTCCAGGTATTGCAAGACCGATGGATTTTACTTCACTCAGATCAAACTGTTTAAGCAGTTCAATCATATTGTCGCTGATGGCATCAGGGCCCTGTAAGCCTTTTGAATCCGCAATGACATCCTGAACAATGTTGCCCTCTTCATCAACTTTGGCAACACGGACGTTTGTACCGCCCAGATCAATACCGATGTAGTAATTCATAATTATAGTTCCTCTTTTTTTATTATTGTACCAAGCAGATCATAGGATTTGTATCCCGTAATCTCTACCTGATAAAATTCCCCGATTTCAAGTTCATCATCTGATTTTATATAGACTACACCATCTACACCATCAGGTGCTGACATATAGGTTCTGCCGATATATCTGTCAAAGAGTGATTCATATCTTTCAATCAATGTAAGATATGTTCTACCGACTCTTTCAATATTCTTTTTTTCAACGATATCCTGCTGAAGTTTCATCAGTCTGTCTAGACGTTCTACTTTGATTTCTTCTTCAATCTGTTCATCCATCTCCGCCGCCTTTGTATCATCTTCCAGTGAATAGGTAAAGGCACCAAGAGAATCAAAACCGATATCTTCAGTGAACCTTAAGGTATCTGTAAATGTTTCTTCTGTCTCATGAGGAAAACCGACAATCATCGTGGTACGGATATAGGCATCAGCAAAATATTTTCTGATGAGATCTATCTTTTCCTTTATAAGTTCTACCGTCCCTCTTCTATTCATCAGTTTAAGAATCTTATTGTTTCCATACTGAACCGGAATATCAAAATAAGGGATAAAATGTTTCGAATCTTTCATCGCTACAAGTACATCTTCACTTATTTCATCAGGATACATATAAAGTATTCTGATCCATCTGAAATCAAGTTCATCAAGTTTTCTGATAAGCTCCGCCAGCATAAACTTTCCATAAAGATCATATCCGTAATATGTAGTATCCTGAGCGACAATATTGAGCTCTTTTACGCCCTGCTCAAGGCACATCCTTGCATCTTCAACAATCTTTTCCATCGGATATGACTTACAGTTTCCTCTGATTAAAGGAATAGAACAGTAGGCACAGCGGTTGTCACAGCCATCAGATATCTTGAGATAAGCTGTATAGCTTTTATTGGAAAGCTTACGGTGTTCACCATAGTTATGAATAAACTGATGATCAAACAAATCCGACAGCATTTCCCCCATCTTAGGATAATCTTCAATCTTTACAAACAGATCAACCTCTGGAAAACCTTCTTTACAGTCATCAAAATAACGCTGTACAAAACAGCCTGTTACTATCAGTTTTTTAAGATTATGGTTCTTGTATTCGGCGATTTCAAGAATCGTATCAATCGCTTCTTCCTTGGCTGAAAGAATAAAACCGCAGGTATTGATGATAATCGCATCACACTGTTTCAGATCACTTTCATAGTAAAAGAAAGGATCATCAAAGAGTCCGATGATATATTCGCTGTCCACAAGATTCTTGGCACAGCCTAATGATACAAAACCTACCTTAATCATCGCTCTTTTCTCTCTGTTTCTTTTTATAGCGTTCTTTACGTTCTTCTTTTATCTTGGACTGAATAAATTCTCTGCGCTTTTTGCGTTTGATCTTTTCAATCTCCTGATTCTTTTTCTTTTTATAGTTAGGCTTAACCTTTTCTTTTTTACGGTGCAGCTGTTTGACTATTTCTTTTTCATTAAGATCTACCTTGATCTCTTTTTTCTTTGTCGGATTATTGGCTTCTTTCCATACACCTTTCTTATACTCTTTGGCAGTAAAGTTAATACCCTTCTTGTTCAGATTCCTGATATCTGGAATGTCTGTTTCCTTATAGAGAAGATAACAGATACCGTCCTTTTCATTTCTTCCGGTTCTTCCGGCACGGTGCATATAAAACTGCAGTTGCTGCGGTAAACCCATAGAAATGACATGGCTTATACCATCGATATCAATACCTCTTGAGGCAACATCGGAAGCGATGACGTAGGTATACTTCTTGGACTGCAGATCTTTGATGGCCTTCTGTCGATCTCTTGCCTCAAGTCCACCATGAATTAAAAGTGCCTTTATATTTCTTTCATTCAGATAGGCGTATGCTTCATCAGCCTCATCTTTGGAGTTGGCAAAAATCAGACATACATAAGGATTAAATCCAGGTAATATGTCATACATTGTTTCAATATATGATTTATGTTTACAGTTGACTAAGACATGAGAGATTTTAGGGTCACGTTTTTTGTCTTCTACTCTGATGATTTTAGGGTTGGAGAAATACTTCTTCACAAAAGAGTTCAGAGCTTCCGGGAAAGTTGCGGAGAAACATAAGAGTTCCGGATTTTTGACCATATGGGAAAAGACGACGTCGATATCCTCTAAGAAGCCAAACTCCAGCGTCATATCCGCTTCATCGATGATAAACATCTGTACAAAGTCAACTCTCAAACTGTTGGATACAAAAAGATCCTTTATTCTTCCCGGTGTACCGATGACGATGTGTGGAGCCTTGTCCATCTTCTTTATGGATTTACTCTTATCTGTACCGCCTGATAAGAGCTGTATTCTTAAATCAGGGAATACTTCCTTCATCAGCTTACTGTTCTGGAAAACCTGATATGCCAGTTCTCTTGTAGGTAAGGATATGACTACCTGAGTCTTGTCGGACTGTGGATTGATCATCTCCATTACCGGAATAAGATAGGCATGAGTCTTACCGGTACCGGTCTTTGATAAGGCGATGACATCTTTACCTTTTGATGTGTATTTTAAAACTTCTTCCTGGACTTTTGTGAGTTCCTGGAATCTGTTCAGTTCAATAAATTTTAATGTAGTATCTTTTAAATCTGCCTTCATACGTATCTATTTTAGCATATTGTATAATTAAACCATGGAAATCAGAAAACTTGTGCCAAGTGGTTACTGCAAAGGTGTCATCAGCGCTATCAGTTTGGCAGAAAAAGCCCGTAAAGACTATCCCGATGAAAAGATATATGTGTTGGGGATGCTGGTACACAATGAATATGTATCAAAAGAACTGAGTGAACTGGGCATCATCACCCTTGATGATACCAATACCTCTAAAGAAGAACTTGTCGATACGATAAATGATGGTGTCGTTATTTTTACGGCACACG
The DNA here is from genome assembly GCA_030523555.1 of Erysipelotrichaceae bacterium. Classification (GTDB taxonomy): domain Bacteria; phylum Bacillota_I; class Bacilli_A; order Erysipelotrichales; family Erysipelotrichaceae; genus Colivicinus. The sequence goes on along the minus strand of JAUNIH010000007.1, from coordinate 6,047 downwards.
GAATATCAAAGAAGATCAAACAGAAAGTAATCGATAAAGGTTTAAAATATGTCGATGCCAGCTGCGTAGATGTCTTAAAGACTCAGGATATAATCAGAAACTATCTTAAGGATGGATATGATGTCCTCTATTTCGGTAAAAAGAATCATCCGGAAGCTGAAGCTGTCTTATCCATAGATGAAAACATACATCTGATCACAAATAAAAACGATATTGATGATCTTAATATTAACAACGATAAGATCGCTATGACCAATCAGACAACCATGTCTTATCTTGAACTTTCTGATCTGATTGAATACGCAAAGAATAAATATCCTTCTTTAATCGTTGAAAAAGAGATATGTAACGCCACTTCATCAAGACAGATGGCGGTATACAATCTTGAAGACTGTGATCTTTTATATGTTGTAGGTGATCCTAGATCGAACAACACCAATAAACTGGCGGAAATCGGAAGACTCAAAGGTATTAAAAAAGTTCTGCTGATACAGAACTATAAAGACATAAATACAGATGATTTAAAAGATATTAATAAGGTATGTGTTACAGCCGGAGCTTCAACACCACCTAAACTCATTGATGAGGTAATATCTTTTATTTCTTCACAAAACGGTTGATAAGACCGCTTATAGACACATCACTGATATTGAAGATAAGCTGCGGAAGCTTGAGATAGGATGTTGTAAGATAGTATACTATGACCATCACTACTCCTAAAGGTATCATCAATAGAATATCCGCAACGCGGCTCGTATAGGAACAGCCGATCAGATAATGTAAGAGTAAGGCAGGTAAAACCATAATAAGAGAACAGATTGTAATTCTGATTGTTCTTTTGATGGTTCTGCCTATTTTTATGTCAAATCTACTCTTGAGTATCCAGAAATACATACCTATCTGGAAGGCGTAATATACTCCTGAAGAATATATCATTCCATAGGCACCAAAGAATCTGACCATTGGAAAGAAACTCAGAAACTTGAGAATAAAACTTACGATAAGGGTAAAGATAGCTTCTTTTCTTAACTTGAGAGACATCATGATTGAAGAAAAGATAGGAGCTACAGTACCTAATAATATCTGAATATTGGATACGGTAAACAAAGATGTACCCAGATCAAGATTGGAGTTTCCATACATGATAAAATAGATATCTCGGGCAAAAAACAGAAAGATAAAAATCATCGGAATGAGAATATAGAAACTTGTATCAAGAATCTGACTTATCTGTTTACTTAATTTATCATAATCCTGGGCTTCCAGAGTTTCCGCAAGATAAGGAACCATACCTGAACCAAAACCCAGGGCAAGTACCGAAGGAATACTGGAGATCTTGGCGATATTGGCCTGCAGGATACCTGCCGCCAGTTTGGCGCTTTCATAAACCTCAGGACCGTTGACTCTTGTCATATAGTCCATGAAGTATGTTGTGTTGACCAAAGGTCCTGCCGTACCTAAGAAAGATATTATGACATAAGGTATGCCTAAGGTTATTATTTCAATAATTACCTGTTTAACGGTAAGTTCAGGATCACCTTCCTGTTTTGGTGCGAGTTCTATGACGTGTTTTTCATCATCTTTGGAAAAATGAATGGTATAGACATACGCTACAATCGCTCCAACAGAAGCTGCCGCTATGGCAATAAAGATAGCGTAGATACTTTTCATCTTGAGTATTACTACCGCAAGATATCCGACAAATAGAATCGTAAAGACTCTCGCAAACTGTTCAAGAACCTGAGATGAGGCATAGATATCCATTCTCTTTAAACCCTGAACATAGCCTCTTAAACTGCTTAGTAAAGGTACAAGTATTACAGCTACTGCCAGAATCATAAATAAGAGTTTGAGGTTTTCTATATCTTCTAAAGGTGCCGATACACCAAGAGACTGTCTGGCAAGCGGTTCTGATACAAAGATAAAGATGGCAGCGACCACAAAACTAAGTCCCATGATGATGGATGTGCCCATCTTCTTTATCAGCATTACCGATTTATAGTCTTCCTTCATCATATAGCGGGCAACAAGGGTGGCAATCGCAAAAGGTATACCAGCCTGTGATACCTGTAAGAGTAAATCATAATAGGTATAGGCAATGGAATAGAATGCCATATTGGCTTCACCTGCCATCGAAGACAATGGAGAATAATAAAACAGCCCCAGCAGTTTGGAGATAAAAATACCAAAGGAGCTTGTTAAAGCTCCAATTAATAAAGACTGTTTCATTTTCTCTTTATTCATTTTATGCGTTTACCTCAACCGGTATTTCGATAAAATCAGAGAATGTTCGAGATCCATCGGCATTCTTGTATTCAACATAGAGTTTGATTACTGTTGAGTCCTTTTTACTGGTTCCAGATATGACAATACCTTTGACATAGCCATCATCAACTTTAGCCTGATTGGGTACCATGTTGTACTTGGAATCAAATATTCCTGAACAGGCAGCCATCGTCGCGCTGTAGTCTACCCCGTCTTCAATCGCGATAGTCAGGATATCATACATGGATATCTTGGGATTGTCTATTGTTATGAAGTAACGGTATCCACCCTGTATGGAAGAGAGTTCGCAGCTCACATCAAAATACTCAGAACCTGCTGAAAAGACATTCTGATTTTTCAGGATCTCGATGTATGATGCATATTTCTGATCAGAATCAACAGCACTCGAAGAATTACTCGTACAGCCACTGATGATACATAACAGTAATAAAATACAGATAATTTTCTTCATCTTAGAATTCAACTGCGAAATAGAATTTCTTACCCTTTTTGATAATTGAGAATTCAGAATTGAACGCATCAGCCTTATTCATGACATAAGACATATCGGTAATCTTTTCACCGTTTACAGAGATGGAAGAACCTTTAATGAGATCTCTTGCCTCTCTGTTGGACTTGCAGGCACCGATTGTAACTAGTGTATTGATTAATGGTGCACCATCTTCAATCTTTACTCTTTCTAAATCTGCAGTACCCTGTTTAAGTTCATCAATTGAAAGGTCTCTGATATTTCCCTTAAAGAAAGTATCCGCAATCTTGACAGCTGATTCATAAGCCTTTTCGCCATGTAAGAAGGTAATTACTTCCCTGGCTAAGGCCTTATGAGCTTCTCTGAGTTCTGGATGTTCATTATTGGATTTTTCCAGTGCTTCAATTTCTTCTTTTGAAAGGAAAGTCAGGAATTTAAGATAGTCGATAACCTTACTGTCTTCAGAGTTGATAAAAAACTGATACATTTCATAGGCTGAAGTCTTGTTTATATCAAGCCAGATAGCCTTACCGTTAGTCTTACCGAACTTTGAACCGTCAGACTTGGTTAATAAAGGCATCGTAAAACCGTATACTTCCTTACCCAGTTTCTTTCTGGTAAGTTCAATACCGGCAGTGATATTGCCCCACTGGTCCTGACCGGCTACCTGTAAAGTAACACCCTTATTCTGGTAGAGATACATAAAGTCATATGCCTGCATGGTCATATAGGAGAATTCGGTGTAGGTAATACCTTCATCGAGTCTTCTTCTGACGATATCTTTATTCAGCATATAGCCGACATTGAAATATTTGCCGACATCTCTTAACCATTCAATATAGCTGAAGTTTTTAAGCCAGTCATAGTTGTTGACAACTTCAAAACCGAAGATCTTTTCGGCCTGATTTTTAAGACATTCAAAATTATGATTTACTTCTTCAACCGTAATCATTGGTCTTTCAGCATCAGGTTTAGGGTCACCGATAAGACCTGTTCCCCCACCAACCAAAAGAACAGGATTGTGTCCTGCGTCTTTAAGTCTCTTACTGATCAGAAATGATGAAAAATGACCGATATGAAGCGAATCGCCAGTTGGATCCGTACCGATATAGAATGTCATTCCCCCTTTGTTCAGTAAATCTTTAAGTTCAGGAGAAGATTCATCCTTGATCAGACCTCTCCACTGCAATTCTTCATAAATACCCATTTTCTTATTACCTCGTTGTGTCTTTTGGTGAGTATAGAATCTCCAGACACTTTTCTTTCTCTTCTACTTCTTCTTCTTTCAGCATCTTGGTCATCAGTCTCATTGATACGGCACCAAGATCATAGGTTGGAACCGAAAATGAACTGATTTCCGGTCTTATAGAAGAAGTATACTTACTTTCATTCATACATACAAGTTCCATATCTTCAGGAACCGCAATATTCTGTCCGTTTGCTGAATTTAAAGCCGCCAGAGCCTGAGAATCTCTATTGGCGATAAATACCTGATGTTTATGAGTCTTGAAATAAGACTTCAGGAATTTGAACGTTGAACGGTTATCAATCGGTACAGAGATATAGCCCTTATATTCCTTACCTGCTTCTTCAAAGGCTTTTACAGCACCCTTACGGAATGAGGCTGAAACTAAAGCGTTACGGTGATCTTCAAGGATCGCGATATCTTCAATACCTTTTTCCAGATATGTTTCACATAATTCTTTAATCGCATTTTCATAGTCTACATAGACTGAACAGATTGAATCAGATGATATCTTATCTCCTATTACAACAATAGGAATATTATATTCATTCAGTAGACCAATACTGTCATCTAAAGGTTTATCCGCATAGATAATAACACCGTCAACACGTGACTTGATTACTTCGTCGACGATTTCCTTGATATCGGTAACACCTTCAGTGATCGTATGAAGATATACGGAATAATCATAGATCTTGGCTACATCACATAGACCATTAATCATTTTTCCAGAGAAAGATATGGAAGTTGCCGGAATAATCAGGCCGATAGTTGTCGTGCGCGAAAGAGCCAGACCCTGAGCTATCGCATTAGGACGATATCCCAGTTTCTTTACCGCAGCTTCAACTCTTTTTCTGGTGTCTTCCTTAACGGCTGTTGAACCATTGATTACTCTTGATACGGTAGCTAAAGATACATTTGATTCTCTCGCTACTTCATATATGGTGACTTTCTTCATTTGTTTTCTCCTTCAGGTGACAGCCATTCTTTCAGGATATCCAGACCTTTTTCTGCAACTTCAACAGTAACTTTCTTGGCGTTATCTATTTTCTGTTTAACTTCTTCACTGTTTTGAATTTCTTCTACATTCTTTTTTACTTCTTCAAACAGTGAACTGATATTTTTACCGGCTTCTTCTACTACCGGTGTATTCTTTATTTCATTTACAGCGTTATCGATAGATTCTGTGATATTGCTGAAGGTTTCTTTAACTTCTGCTTTTTCAGAAACCTCTTCGATCTTCTTCATGGTTGTTTCATACAGTTCTTTAGACTTGTTCAATACAAATTCCATGCCGTCATTGAACTCTTTGGAATTTCTTACATCTCTAGCCGTATCAACAAACTTTCCGGATACTCTTTTAAGTACTTCTACTGCCTTGTCTTTTATTTCGACTGCCTGATTGGAATTGGCAGAATTTGCAGCCTCTTCCATATCATCAATCTTCTTTTTGAGATCTTCTACTACCAGTCTTACAGAATTTTCGATGTCATTATTCATGTTTATCTCCCTATGATGTCTTCAGGACTAGGTTCTTTAGTCTCTTCTTCAGGACTTACAAAAGATACAACTTTATCTTTGATATTTTCCGCATTTCTAATCACAAAGTCTTTGATTTCTTCAGAATTGTTTGTAACAAACTCTTTAGTTTTGTTTACGGCATCGACAGTCGCATCATGAGCCTTATCAACAGTACCTGATAGTTTTACAACTGTATCCAAAGGTGCCTGAGCTTTTTCAATCGATTTATCGACAAGATCAATTGTCACATGTGTTCGATTAAGCGTATTATCGGCACTTTCTACCATTTTTATAAGTTTAGCCAGTAAAACAATCAGGACAATAAGCACAGCTGCCCCTAGGATTGGCATTATCTGATTACATAAATCACTAAGACTAATTAAAAAAGCATCCATATCAATACCTCTTTTCACATTTATTGTATAACAAATATGAAAAAATTTTCAATAAATATGTATGCCTTTACAAATATGTGAATTTCCATTTGGATTTCCGTTTTCGATAATAAACGGAAATTAGTCTGAA
>JAUNIH010000062.1 GCA_030523555.1 Erysipelotrichaceae bacterium | reverse complement strand
AGAAGATATCAGGGTTATTAATACAGGGTGTTCTAATTAGTTTGGAAATTAAATAGGAGAAAGAAGAAGATTGACATTTCAGGCTGATAGTTTTAAGATAAAGATGGTTATCAGGAGATAACTTTTTATTTACCCGTAAAGGAGGGATTACATGAACGAAAAAAAGAAAGTAATTCTTACCTGCAGCGAATGTCTGTCGCGTAATTATTCGACAAGCAAAAACAAAACTAATGCCAAGCGCATAGAACTTAAAAAATTCTGTCCAAGGTGCAATAAACATACATTGCATAAAGAGACAAAGTAGGAGGCTCTAATGAAGTGGTTTGATTTAAACGCAATTTTCAAAGAAATTTCCAAGATCCGCTGGCCTAAGAAGGAAGACCTTCTGACCAACTCTGTACAGGTTCTGATCTTTACCGCATTCTTTGGCATATTCTTCGCCATCTGTATCTTCCTGGTATCAGCTCTCTTAAGAGCTCTGGGGGTGTTATAAATGGCAGAAGAGACAAAGAAAGAATGGTATGTGGTCAATACCTATGCCGGTCATGAAAACCGTGTAAAGGACAATCTGGAAAAAAGACTGGAAACAATGGGTATTTCGGACAATCTGTTCCGTATCGTTGTAGCCGAAGAAACTCAGATTGAAATCAAGAATGAAAAGACCAAGGAAGTAGTCAAAAACATTTTCCCGGGATATCTTTTCGTTGAAATGATTATGACGGATGAAGCGTGGTATGTTGTAAGAAATACACCAGGCGTTACCGGATTTATCGGATCTTCCGGTGGTGGTGCAAAACCAATTCCCGTTAAGCAGGAAGAAATTGAAAAGATCTTAAGAAGAATCGGTCAGGCTGATGCCAATGTGGAAGTTGACTTCGCTGTTGGCGATAACGTATCTATCCTGTCTGGTCCATTCTCAGGTATGGAAGGCAAGGTTGAATCCATGAACGATGATGTTCAGGTGGCAACAGTGCTTATCATCCTGTTTGGTCGTGAGACCCCAACTGATATCAGCTATGTAGATTTAGCCAAGGCAGAATTCTAAGAGGTGCTTGAATGAAGATTGTATTACTGATTGTAGCCGTATTACTGATTATTATTTCCCTTTTACAGGGTGGCAAGTCTGATGGACTGGCTGCCTTTACCGGAAATGGTGATCTCGGCTTATTCGCCAACGCCAAGGAGCGTGGTCCTGAAAAGGTTATTTCCAATATAACTATGGGACTGGGTATAGCGTTCTTTGTGCTGGTAATCATTATCCGTATCATGGGTTAATCAAACAGTGAATTCAATTCACTGTTTTTTTATGGTTTAATAGATTTAATGAAAGATATTGCCGTAAATAAAAAAGCCTATCATGACTTTGAAATAATTGAAAAAATGGAAGCCGGAATGGTCCTTACAGGTTCAGAGATCAAATCCATACGTGCCGGTAAGGTCTCTTTGAAAGAGTCATATATTTCTTTTATAAATGGGGAAGCGTTTGTAAAGGGTATGAATATCGCTCAGTATAAGGATGCCACCTACAACAATCACGATGAGACAAGGGACAGAAAGCTTCTGATGCATAAAAGGGAGATTACAAAATACCATTCCAAGTGTAAACTGAATGGATTAACCGTTATTCCTTTGAAGATGTATTTTAATAACGGAAAGGTCAAAATGGAGATAGCTCTGGCACGAGGAAAGACACTTTACGATAAAAGACAGACTGATAAACAAAGAAGTATGGAAAGAGCTGCCAAACAGGCTATGAAAAGGTAAAAGTATTGTATAATTATTTTGAAGATTAAAAAGGAGAATAATCATAATATGGACAAGTTTTTAGTTGAAATCAGTGCGCGTCACATTCATGTTACAAAGGAACAGGTTGAAATCCTGTTCGGTGCAGGTCATACTCTGACACCTAAGAAGAATCTGTCACAGCCAGGTCAGTTTGCGTGTGAAGAAAAACTGACTATTGTTGGTCCTAAATCAGAAATCAAAGCTTCTATCCTGGGTCCTGAAAGAAAGGCTGCTCAGGTTGAACTTTCTTTAACTGATGCCAGAACCATCGGTGTTGATGCCGCTATCAGAGAATCTGGTGATATCGCCGGTACTGCAGGTATCAAACTGGTTGGACCATGCGGTGAAGTTGTGCTTGAAGAAGGTGTTATCGCTGCCAAGAGACACATTCATATGACTCCAGCTGACGCTGAAAAATACGGTGTAAGTAATGGCGAAATCGTTAATGTAAAGATCGATACTGACCAGAGATCAGTAGTATACGGTGATACTGTTGTACGTGTATCTGATTCTTACGCACTGGCTATGCATATTGATACTGATGAAGGTAACGCTGCCGGTATCAAGGGCTCAGCTATGGGTGAAATCATCAAATTATAATAATTCAGGGGATAAATAATGATTAAGGTTGTAAAAGTAGATAACGCAACTGAAGCTGCCGATAAGGCTTTTGAAGTAATGAAGGAATACATAAAGCCTGGCAAGGTACTTGGTCTGGCTACCGGTTCTACACCTTTGGGACTTTATGAAAGAATGGTAAAGGATCATAAGGAAAACGGTACTTCCTACAAGGAAATCAAAACCTTCAACCTTGATGAATATGTAGGTTTACCTATTACTCATCCTGAAAGCTACTACGCTTTCATGCATCGCAATCTCTTTGATCAGATTGATATCATCGAAGAGAATACCCATGTTCCTTCAGGCCTTGGTGAAGACCTTGAAGCTCAGGCAAAACACTACGATGAAATGATTGATAAGGATCCTGTAGATATCCAGCTGCTGGGTATCGGATCAGACGGTCATATCGCTTTCAATGAACCGGGTACACCATTTGATTCCGGAACGCATGTGACTGATCTTGCCGAATCAACCATCAGAGACAACTGCCGTTTCTTTGACAATGATATGTCCAAGGTTCCTACACAGTCTGTAACTCAGGGTATCGGTACGATCATGAAGGCCAAGAATATCCTTCTTATCGCTACAGGGGCCAATAAGGCTCAGGCCGTAAAGGATATGATTGAAGGCCCGGTTGATGAAGCCTGTCCGGCATCTGTACTTCAGAAACATCCAAACGTCATTGTGATTGTCGATGAAGCAGCTGCCTCCATGCTGAAATAATTATCAAAGTCCCTTCGGGGACTTTTTTTGGAGAAGAAGATGAACGAAAAAGAACTTGCGTATTATTTTGATCATACCTATCTCAAGGCTTACGCTACAGATAAGGAACTATATCATTTATGTGATGAAGCGATGGAACTTGGATGTCATATGGTAGCTATCAATTCAAGTCCTGTTAAGATGTGTAGAGAATATCTTGGCAACAGTCCTGTACATGTAGGAGCCGCTATCGGTTTTCCTTTGGGACAGACAACAATTGAGACAAAACTTTTTGAAACGGAAGACGCCTTAAAAAACGGAGCTGATGAGATAGATTATGTCATCAATATCGGTGAAGCGAAGATGCACCATTATGACTACATCGAAAAAGAGATGAAAGAGATGGTGGATCTCGTTCACAGATATAATAAAGAAATCAAGGTTATCTTTGAAAACTGTTATCTTGAGGATGAAGAAAAAATTGAACTGTGTCATATCGCAAAAAGAGTAAAACCTGATTTTATCAAGACTTCTACCGGATTCGGTACAGGTGGGGCAACTGTTGAAGATGTAAGACTCATGAAAAAAGAAGTCGGAGATGAAGTAGGGGTAAAGGCAGCGGGTGGTATCAGAGATCTGGACACCTGTCTAAAGATGATAGAAGCCGGAGCGACAAGGATAGGCACTTCATCTTCGGTAAAGATCATTAATGAACTTAAAGAAAGAAATATGTAATACAATTGTTTTGAGGTGATGATATATGAAAATTGTGAACGATAAAGAATTTAAGGAAGTAATCAAAGAAGGAATTACTTTAGTTGATTTCTATGCGGACTGGTGTGGACCATGTAAGGCTCTGGCTCCGGTACTTGAAGCTTTAAGTGAAGAATATACTGAAGTGAATTTTATCAAGGTAAATGTTGATGAAAGTGAAGAAACATCTATGGAATACGGTATCATGTCTATTCCTGCGGTGTTTATGCTGAAAGATGGAAATATCATCGGTAAAACAGGAGGATACAGAGATCTGGAAGCGATGAAATCTTTTATTGATGATACTTTAAAAAAGATATAAAAGGGATATTGCAATATAAAATATTTTATTGTTTAATTAATCTAGTACAAAGCGTACAGAAATGACCGCCATTTATGGCTGAGGCTACACGGACGGCCGGGTCAGATGCCGATAAGCAGTTGAAGAGACTGTAACCGCATTTAGGGAATGCGGAAGGTAATTTGATTACCTTATTGATTGACTTGTATGTCAGATTTTGTAAAGTTATGCATACCTTATGAAATGGTCAATAAGCAGATCTGTATGGAGAAGTGCTAAAAGAACTATTAACAGCGGGTGTGCGAACCTGCTGTTTTTATTTAAAAGGGGGATAAAAATGGAAAAGCTGATTGAATTCCGTAATATTGTTAAGAGTTTTGATGGTCAGATGGTATTAAAGGGCATCAATCTTGATATCTATGAAAATGAGTTTGTAACTCTGTTAGGTCCTTCTGGATGCGGTAAGACCACACTGCTTAGAATACTGGCGGGATTTCTGCCTCAGGATGAAGGTTCGGTAATCTTCAACGGGGAAGAGATATCCGATGTACCGGCATATAAAAGACCTATCAATACTGTCTTCCAGAGATATGCGTTGTTCCCGCATTTAAATGTCTATGATAATGTGGCTTTCGGTTTAAGAATCAAGAAGATGTCTGAAGATCTGATTAAACCTAAAGTAGACAGAATGCTCGATCTTGTGGGTTTGAACGGTTTCCAGACCAAGGATGTAACTTTAATGTCTGGTGGTCAGCAGCAGCGTGTTGCCATTGCCAGAGCGCTGGTGAATGAACCTGATGTACTTTTACTGGATGAACCTTTAAGTGCTTTGGATGCCAAACTGCGTAAAGAAATGCAGCAGGAATTAAAGCGTATTCAGGAAGAAGTAGGTATCACCTTTATTTTTGTCACTCATGATCAGGAAGAAGCATTGACCATGTCCAACAAGATTGTAGTCTTCAAGGATGGTGCGATTGAACAGATCGGTACTCCTACTGAAATATATAATGAACCGGTTAACAGATATGTAGCCAACTTCATCGGTCAGTCAAATATCATTGACGGTGTTATGAAGAAAGACTATCTGGTCACCTTTGATGATAAAGACTTTGAATGTGTCGATTATGACTTCAATGAGAATGAACCTGTTGATGTCGTTATCAGACCTGAAGATATAGAAATCAAGAAAAAGAATCAGGGTGTCATGAACGGACAGGTCTTATCAGTTCTCTTTAAGGGTGTACACTACGAAGTAATCGTCGAAACCAAACGTGGTGCTTCCAAGAAGATCAAGCTTCACGTTATGGGTAATGAAGATGTCTATAATCAGGTTGCCAACGAAAAGATGTCAGCCAGTGATTTCACCATGGATATTGAAGACGTTGATTCTATCACAGATGAGGATCTCATTTTAAGATCAAACGCTCAGGCGTGGAATGCGGAAACTGAAGATGAAATTGTCATCAGTAAGGTTTCTCACAGTATTGAAAAGAAGGCCGGTAAATATCCTATAACATTCGCGACTTCTCAGGGTACGATGATCAATGTTGATGTCAATGTCGTTATGCCTAAGGTAGCTGAAGACAAGGATGAAAAGATCGGTATTCAGGCGTTTGATGTATATAAGACCATTGATGAAATTCAAGAATCCATGGCGATTTCTGTCGATCTTAGAAACTGGGCCGATGCCTATGCGTGGGATCTTGAAACGGAAAATGAAGTTGAAATCGATGACGTACGTTTCGATTTTGATCCTAATGAAATTACTGAAGGCGTGTATGATGTAGAATTCGTTACTGAAGGTCGTACCTACAAGATTCATACCACTGAAAAACAGGAAGAATATGAGATTGTATCAATATCCTTCGGTCCTGAAGATATTCACATCATGAGAAAGATGGTAGGCTAAGATGAAGGGATTCAAAAGACTGGTCTATCCATACATGGTGTTTGCCGGCATCATGATTGTCGTGCCGATGCTGATAATACTGTTCTATGCCTTTACCGTTCCCGGGAATGATGTCATAAGTGTAAAGCTGTCCCTAAACAACTTTGCGCGTTTCTTCTCGGATTCGATCTTTATTTCGGTACTGGTTCGAAGCCTTGTTCTGGCTGTAGTTACAACTATTGTCTGTATTCTTATCGGTTATCCGGCAGCCTACGCTATATCAAGACTGAACGCCGATTCGCAGACCGTGATGGTCATGATGATCACTCTGCCTCAGCTGATAAACATGCTGGTGAGAACCTATGCCTGGAGAGGTATCCTTCTAAACTTTGATATCAGTCCGGAACTTAAGGTCTATATCGGTATGGTCTATAACTTCTTACCGTTTATGATACTTCAGATATATACATCTTTAGCCAAGATGGATCAGAATCTGATAGTTGCCGCTCAGGATCTGGGCTGTAATGAAAGACAGGCATTCTTAAAGGTAACCTTACCACTCAGTGTTCCTGGTATCATTTCCGGTATTACTCTGGTATTCTTGCCTGCCGTATCTTCCTTCTTTATTCCTAAGCTATTGGGTGGAGGAAGCTATGTGCTGATCGGTAATCTCATTGAAAACTACTTTGTTACTACCGGTGACTGGAACTTCGGTGCAGCCATCTCGCTTATCATGACGGTAGTCATTCTGATTTCAATGTATCTGACAAGAAAGTTTGACTATAATCAGGAGGCCTAGATATGAAGAAGAAATTTGATCTTAAAAAACTGTATCTGGCCCTGGTTATGCTGTTCTTCTATCTGCCTATCGTATATGTTGTGATCTTCTCGTTCAATGATTCAAAATCACTGACGAGCTTCACCGGTTTCTCATTGAAGTGGTATCAGAAGATGTTTGAAACCCAGCCGATGATGGAATCAATATACTATACGGTAATTGTTGCAGTACTGGCGACAGCCATATCAACCGTTGTCGGTACGATTGCCGCTATCGGTTTATCCAAATCTAACCGTATTATCAAAGAACTGGTAACACAGGTCAACAACCTGCCTATGCTTAATCCGGAAATTGTCAGTGCGATAGGATTTATGCTGTTTTATTCAACATTCAATATTCCTACCGGATTCATGACCCTCTTGCTTGCGCACATAACATTCTGTATACCTTATGTGATGCTGTCGATAAGTCCAAAATTAAGACAGCTTGATGATAATCTTGCAGAAGCCGCTCTCGATTTAGGCTGTACGCCGTTTGAAGCCTTATACAAGGTTATCATTCCGCAGATTAAAGAAGGTATCATATCAGGAGCTTTGGTAGCTTTCACGATGTCCTTTGATGACTTTGTGATTTCCTACTTTACAGCCGGTCCTGGTATCAACAATATCTCCACATACGTCTACGCTACAAGTAAACGTATCAACCCTAGTGTCAACGCCTTATCGACAATCATTGTCATCGTTGTCACAATAGTACTGATTTTAACCAATGTCGTTCCGATGTTGAGAGAAAGGAAAAAGAAAAATGAAAAAATTGCTTAGTTTATTAGTGGTTATTGCGATGGTACTTACTTTAGGTGCCTGCAGTTCAGGTTCATCAAAGAGTAATGGTGAACTCTACATTTTCCTGCCTGGTGAATACATCTCTGATGATGCGATCAAACAGTTCAAACAGGAAACAGGTATTGATGTTAAAGTTACGACTTTTGATTCCAACGAATCAATGTATACCAAACTTTTAGGCGGTACATCATACGATATCATCATTCCAAGTGACTACATGATTGAAAGACTGATTGCCGAAAAGATGGTACAGAAACTGGATAAATCAAAACTGACATGTCTTGATGAACTCTGTGATGATGTAAAGAATACCGAATATGATCCTAACAACGATTACTCTGTTCCTTATTTCTGGGGTAATGTAGGTATCGTTTATGATACAACTATCGTTGATTCCAAGGATGTTGAATCAGAGGGTTGGAAAGTATTACAGAATACCAAGTATGCCGGACAGATCTATATGTATGATTCTATCCGTGATTCCTTCATGATTGCCGAAAAAGCTTTAGGTTATTCCATGAATACCACAAGCGAAGAAGAAATCAACGCTGCCTATGACTGGCTGAAAGTGATCTCTGATACCATGGATCCTGCGTTTGTTACAGATGAAGCGATTGATGGTCTCGTGACTGGTGAAAAGGCTATGGGTATGATGTATTCAGGTGATGCCGCATATATTCTTTCGGAAAATGAAAATATGGCTTACTATGCACCTAAAGAAGGCACAAACTACTGGATTGATGCGATGGTTATCCACGCTGATGCCAAGAATGTTGATAATGCCTATGAATTCATCAACTTCATCACCTCCTATGATGGTGCCTATGAAAACTCATCATATGTAGGTTACGCTTCAGTAAACGCTCAGGTTCTTGAAGACATCACAGCTGCTGATGGTGATTACGAAGGAAATGAAGCTTATATTCCTCGTGCCAAGACTTCAAACGATGAAACCTTCCATTCCAATACAGATGCCTTAAAGGATGCCCTGAAACTGGCTTCTGAATTATGGGTAAAGGTTAAGAGCTAATATTTATTAAAAAAATTATTCTTAAGATCCGGGTTTACCGGCCTGAATTATAATACTTAATTCCGTTTTTGTGGAAAATATCTGATTTATCAGAC
>JAUNIH010000061.1 GCA_030523555.1 Erysipelotrichaceae bacterium | reverse complement strand
GATACAGGTGAACTTATAGGGATGATAGATGTTGTAGGATATATCGATGGCTGTCCGAATATCGGTTATGTATCAGGTAAAAAATACTGGAATAAGGGATATATGAGTGAAGCTTTGAAGGCACTTGTGGATATGTTAGAAAATAAGGGATTCAAGAAGATACTAATCAGGGCAGATGAAAGAAATATTGGAAGTAATAGAGTAATCCTGAAAAACGGGTTTAAATTAATAAGAAAAGAAAGACAGCCTTTATCTGAATACAAACCGGAAATGACAACGGTTAACTATTATATAAAAGATAATACCGGTATATGTTAGGATATTATTTATGGCAGATTTTAAAAAATATATTGTTTTGATTACTGGAAATATCATTATGGGACTGGGTATAGGATTATGTGATTATTCTATGCTTGGTACAGATCCTATGACGGTTCTTATTACAGGTTTGCTGAAACATGTATCAATATCATTTGGAACAGTGAATCTGATAGTTTCTTTTTTACTTATACTGATTGGATATCTCATTGAGAAAAGAAATGTATCACTGGCGACATTTATCGGTGCTGCTGCTGTATCTATAGGTATAGACTTATTTGGAATGATATATCTTCCGGTATCGGAGGGGTTACTTGGATATGTATATCTTTTAATCGGGATAACATTATACTGTCTGGGTATAGCGTTAAGTCAGATACCAAGGACTGGATATACAGCGTATGACTGTACGGTATTTGCGATAATGAAGATTATTGACAAGGAATATCATATAGCCAGATGGATAGTTGATTTTTCTTTTATTATCAGTGGATATCTTTTAGGTGGAGAGATAGGTTTAGGGACAATAGTAATATTGCTGGTATGTGGCAAACTGATTATGTTTTTTGTGAAAGTACTGGAGAAAATAATAAGATTCTGAAATATGATATTTCCCCAAAACATATGTAAAAACTGTAATTTTGGGGAAATATCCCTTATAAATATTGAGATAATTCCCCAAAATATATATAATTAATATGAATTTAGGGAATTATAAGGTTTTATGGTTGGTAGAGAATACGAAAAAGATATAATAGACAGATGTCTTAATTCAAATAGAGCAGAGTTTCTGGTGGTCTATGGAAGACGCAGAGTAGGAAAGACCTATCTTATTAAAGAATACTTCCATGAGATGTTTTCTTTTTACGCTACAGGTATATACAACAACAGTACAAAAGATCAGTTAAAACGTTTCAATCAGAGTCTGATCAGATATGGTTATGAAGGTAAAAACAGACCGAAAGACTGGTATGAAGCTTTTGACAGACTGGAAGAACTTCTGGAAAGTGATAAGGTTTACAGGGATTCCTATTCGGGTAAAAGAGTTATATTTCTGGATGAACTTCCATGGATGGATACGGCTAAATCGGGTTTCAGGAGTGCTCTGGATTCTTTCTGGAATTCCTATGCATCAGGAAAGAAAGATATTCTTCTGATAGGATGCGGTTCAGCTACTTCCTGGATAATAAATAATCTTTTAAAGGATAAGGGTGGTTTCTATAACAGGGTTACAATGAGGATTCACCTTAATCCTTTTACTCTGAAAGAATGTGAAGAATATTTCAAGGTAAACAATATTGATCTGCCTAGAGATCAGATAATTGAAACATATATGGTATTCGGGGGTATTCCTTTTTATCTTAATATGTATGATAAAAGATATTCTCTGGCTCAGAATATAGACAGTCTCTTATTCAATCCTAACGGGCAGTTATATTATGAATATGAAAATCTGTTATCATCGCTGTTCAAGAATCATCAGGTTCATGCCTCAATAATAGAAGTGCTTTCCAGAAAAAGAAACGGTATGACCAGAGGTGAAATAGCTGAAAATGCGTTTCCTGGTAAGGGGAAAACTCTGACAAAGGCTTTAAGTGAACTTGAACAGTGCGGTTTCATCAGAAAATACAATGACTATACTACCAGAAAATATGGGAGCATATATCAGATAATAGATCCGTTCATGTCTTTTTCCATAAGGTTTCTGAAAGACAGGGAACATGAAAGCTGGCTTAACTATATCGATACTCCATCTTATTACAGCTGGATGGGTCTTTCTTTTGAACAGGTATGTCTGCTGCATACGGATCAGATAAAAAGAAAACTGGGCATAAGCGGTGTAGAATCAAGCCAGTATGCCTTTAAGAGTAAGACTTCTGATCCTGGAGCACAGATTGATCTGCTGATAGACCGCAAGGACAATGTCATCAATATCTGTGAAGACAAGTTTACAAAGAAACCTTTTGAGGTTGATAAGGAATATTACGACAATCTCATTAATAAAAAAGAAACATTTATTAAAGAGACCAAGTGCAGAAAAGCAGTACGTATGACACTGGTCAGTGCCAGTGGTCTTCATAATAATGCGTATTCAGGAATATTTACCAATGTAGTAAATGGTGATGATCTCTTTGAATAAAGGAACTCTTAAATAAAAGGTGGTTTTAGGTGGTCAGCCATCAGAAACTGCCAAATCTCTTAAATAAAAGGTGGTCAAGACCAGGATTAGTATTCCTGGTCTTTTCTTTATGTTTGAGATAACGGTATATGTTTTATGAAGCTATATAAATGTTATATGCACATATTGTAAACGCTGGTGTTTAAAGTCTTTTATTGAGTAATTCTTTTATTTTTGGAGAGGACTGATAGCTGGTCCATTTAATATGAAACCGGTTAAGGTTACAGGCAACAGATCACATTGTTTACTTACACAGAACACTAAAATCTCTTAAATATAAAGTGGTCACCAACCAAGTCAACCACCTTTAATTAAAGAGAACCTGAATAAATAACAATGCCCTTCATAAGAAGGGCATTAATTTACTTTAATGATGATAGAAACGCCGGGGCAAAGATAAAAATCACCAGCATCCACAGCACACCAATAAAACACGTAAATATTACAATCAAGATTACCGCAAGTATATAAGGCAGAACAGAAAACAGAAAGTCTTTCATTTATATCCTCCGATTCTTTATATATTATCTCATTGATTTGTAAAAGGTATGTGAATAGACCATAGGCAATAAAGATAGATGTTAAAATTAAATATATTACAGATGGAGATTAACTATTATGGATTTTGAAGATAAGAATTATTTTAAAGATATAACATATACCGATAAGGATGATACTCCTTTGCGATGGCATAATTTCATGGTGAAGGTTCTGGTACCGTTATCTATTGTAGGTCAGGTGTTTACCCTGATTCAGAGTCTTCTTCATTTTAAAATTCTGACAGCTCTGATATCTCTGGTGTTTCTGGCTTTATCAGTAGTATTTGAAATAGGACAGAAAAAATGGAGAAAGTATACATACTATGCGGTTTTACTTATGTATGCATTATCCGGAGGATATACCTTACTGTTTAATCTTTCGGAAAACCTTCTGACAATTATGACGTATGGACTGATTATCTATTACTACTATAAAAGAAGAATGCTGTTTGATGATGTTCCTCATGAGATAGTAAGTTCAAGAACCAATAGACGCAAGAAATATCCAGGTGCTGTTGCGGTAAATAATGATGTGAATACAAAGACAGATATTGAAGAAGAAATCACGGAAGAGAAGCAGGAAGCAACAGAAGAAACAGAAGAAACCGTTGAAGAAAAAGTTGCGGTAGCTTTAGGTTCTGAAGAACCTGTTATGAAATCAGAATTCAAATACTGCAGGTATTGCGGTACAAAGCTTCCGATAGATTCAATGTTCTGTACAGATTGCGGGGAGAAACAGTAGGATGGCACTTATACATATTAATTTAAATTCAAAATGTCTGATGCGTACCGTTGAAGTAACAGCGGTTATTCCTTTTGATAAGATCCTTGAAGGTGAAACAGACAAAGAGAAATATAAGACTCTTTATTTACTTCATGGAATATTCGGCAACAATGATGACTGGGTTACCTATTCAAATGTCAGAAGATGGGCTGAAAAAAAGAATCTGGCAGTTATTATGCCTTCTGGAGAAAATCATTTCTATGTTGACTGTGAAGCCAATGGAGAAAGATTCTCAGAGTTTATCGGTAAGGAACTTCCGGAGATGATGGAAAGACTCTTCCCTTTATCAGATAAAAGAGAAGATCGATTTATTGGTGGTTTATCCATGGGTGGATATGGTGCTGTAAGTAATGGCCTGAAGTATTATAAGAGTTTTTCTAAAGTTATAGGTTTATCAGGAGCTTTGGACAGAGGTTCAAAGGCTATGAAACCAAGCGGTGCTACAGGTCATTTCGGTCCGTATTATTTTGAGACATTATTCGGCAAGAATCCTGAGGGGACAGATAAGGATATCTTCTATCTGCTAGACAAGGTAAGTAAGGAAGAAGATAAACCTGATCTGTATATATGCTGTGGAACGGAAGATTCATTGATAAGTGTAAACAGAGACTTTGCAGGAAAAGCCAAGGAAAAAGGATATAACGTAGAATATCATGAATCTGAAGGTGGACATACCTGGGATTTCTGGAATGAATATATTGAAAAGATAATTATGGATTATCTTCCTCTTGAAGAAGTAGATATAGGCATTACCAGTGGCAATGTAGGAGTGATTAAAAAATAACTTAAAGGGTGCTTATAATGGCACCCTTAATTATGTGTTTTACTTTTTACTCGATTCAAAACTCATTTTTTACTCGACTCAAAGCCTATTTTTTACTCGATTCAAATTGCATTTTTTACTCGATTGAGGTATTTTGATAATGAGGTAACTGATTGTGGATGATAAAGAATATATTGGCAGACTGTTTGATGAAATACTTGATTTTGCCCTAAAAACAAAATGTGCCGTAGTTGTTGAAGGACCTAAATGGTGCGGTAAAACAACAACATGTGAAAGACACGCAAAAGAGAAGATTGATCTGATGCCTTTAAATACCAGAAATGAACTGATATATGAGGCAAAAGTAGCACCTCATGAATTTCTTACTGACAGAGAACATCCATTGCTGATTGATGAATGGCAGCATGTCAGTTTCATATGGGACCAGCTGAAGATAGAAGCTGACCAGTCACGTAAGTTTGGACAGTATCTTTTAACAGGAAGTGTTACGGACAGGGATGTCGATGATGATTTCTATAAAGATATGGAATCCAGACACACCGGAAACGGTCGAATCATAAGAAAAAGAATGAGAACGATGTCTCTTTATGAAAGTAAAGAAAGTAATGGAACCGTATCTCTTCAGGATATCAGAAACAATAAGTTCAGATTTGCGAAATCCAGAATGAATATTCAGGATTATGCTTTCTGTATATGCCGTGGAGGATGGCCACTTTCTATCGGACAGGAAGAAGATGTCGCTCTTCAGCAGGCAAAAGACTATTATGAGACTCTTGTAACGGATGATATATTTTCTCTTAAAAGTATCAGGCTGATAAAAGATGAAAACAAGGCAAGAAAAATACTCCGTTCATATTCAAGAAATGTGTCTATTGCCGCAAGCGATGCAACACTTATTGAAGACTGCGTTTCAAATGGCGAATCTTTTGATAAGGAAACCTTTTACAAGTATCTTAAAGCTCTGGATTATCTGCATGTGACGGAAGAACTTCCGGCATGGAATCCCAATGTCAGAAGTAAGACATCCATCAGGACAAAACCGACAAGACATTTTACAGATCCGTCTATTGCTGCAGCGGGTCTAGGATTAAATCCGGTTTCTTTATTCAGAAATATGGATGCTTTTGGTTTATTGTTTGAATCAATGGTAATCAGAGATCTTAGAACATATTGTGAAGTTATCGGGGCAAGACTGTACAAATACAGAGATTCAAAGAAAAGAGAAGCTGACGCTGTAATTGTCTTTGATGATGGGTCATGGGCATTAATAGAAGTTAAACTTGGTGGCGAAGATGATATAAACAAGGCGGCAGTAAAACTGCTGAATATTTCTGAAGATATTGATCAGGAAAAAACAGGCAGAAATTCTTTTCTGATGATAATCACAAAGGGGAATATTGCCTACAGAAGAGAAGATGGTGTTTATGTTGTTCCGCTTGGCTGTCTGAAACCATAATTTCCAAAAAGGTGCAATTAATTACCCCTGAAATACTCCCAAAAGGCGCAATTAATCAATATCTATCTTCTTTTCAAGACATACCAGCTGTACGTTGGGTATGCCGTTGAATACACATGGTACGATATCCGCTTCGGTATATCCGAGTTTCTTATACATGGCTCTGGCTCTAACGTTAATCGCATTTGTATCCATTCTGAGATATGGACATTTGTGTTTTCTGGCGTAGTCTTCATAATATTCTACAAATGTCTTTCCATATCCTTTACGGGATAATTTTGGATTTACTGTAAGTGTATGTAATACCATTACTTCTTCTTCAGAGGCGTTATGGTTCCATTTGGCATCAAAGTATTCAGGTACCTGTATCTGATTGATGATGGCAGAAGCTACTATCTTATCATTATCTGTCATGACAAAAAGATCATCTCTTTCAAGAGCTTTAAGAGCTGTTTCTTTTCTGGGATAGATATTTCTGTTCCATCCGATGGAGACGATATTGTTTTCTTCTTCATCATGGATTAGAGAATAGATATCATTTATAGCGTCTATATCATTTAAAAGTGCTTTTCGTATGAGCATATATAAATGATAATATATAGTTGATAATTATTCATTAGGAAGGGGATCGATGATAAAAAACTGAAGAAAGAAGTACTTAAGAGACAAAAGGATGTGCTTATTCGGGATAGATATCATTTAGAGATGATGATTGAGATTCTGGATCTTGAGGATGAAGAAATGAAGGAAAAGATTAAGGAGTTTATGGAATGAAAAAGTTAATAGTGCTGATGATGATTGTGTTTATGGTATGCGGATGTTCAAAGAAGGATGATACAGCTGTAAGTGAACCAGTTGTGGATACAGTTAAAGATCCTTTAGAAGTATATTACGGGATATGGAAAGTAGATAAACTGAAGGTCAATGATTCTTTCTATAGTGTAGAAGAACTTGAATATATGGGAGATTATTCAGCATCAGATATCTATATCGTTATTAAAGAGGGTGGAAGTGTGTATTTCGCAGAGCTCAGAAACGATGACAGCTATGGAGGCTCGTGGGAGTTTAACGAAGATAATAATTCTGTATCTATTGAAGGTGCAGAATTTATGCTGGATGAAGATGCTTATCTCTATGCGGAAATAGATGGTGATTATATGTATCTTAAAAGATATTCATATTCACAGAGTATTACGGATATACCTAAACTGGAAGATAATACCGTCAGTGAAGAACCGGTAATAGAAGATAACAGTAATAATAATGTAAGAACAGGTATGTCTGATGAGTTTATGAAAGCTATGGATTCGTATGAGAACTTTATTGATGAATACTGTACATTCATGAAGAAGTATTATGATAATCCGAATGATTTATCAATACTTGCGGATTATGGGAAGTTCATGATTAATCTGGACAGATATGAAAGAGATTTCGCTGACTGGGAATCCAGTGATATGACAGACGAAGAAGCTGATTATTACTATAAAGTACAGTTAAGATGCAATGCGAAGCTGTTAGAGACACTTTCTGAAATGAACTGAGTAATCAGTCATAGATATCATTTAGGGATAATTAAGGGTATAAAAATACGTTAGGAAGAAGAGGGAATAATTCTCTCTTTTCTCTTAGGAATTTTCTTTTTTCTTACGAATAATGAGTAAAGGAGAAAGTTTTATATGCAAAAAGAATATCAGAATTTTGACGTTATGAATTTAATGTATTACAATGTAATACACAAAGTAAAGGAGTTTATTATGGTTGTATCTATCAGGTTAAATGAAGAGGATGAAAAACTGTTCAGGTCTTATGCTCAGAACAATCACATGAGTCTTTCTGAATTATTCAGAAGTGCAGTTCTTGAGAAAATAGAAGACGAATATGATCTTGAGATATACAGACAGTCACTGAAAGAATACAATGAGAATCCAGTAAGTTATTCTCACGAAGAAGTACGTAAGATGTTGGGTATTGAATGATGTATCATGTGCAGTACAGTAATAAAGCCGCAAAACAGTTGAAGAAACTTGATAAGGTTACAGCTAAAATGATATTCAGCTGGATTGATAAAAATCTTGAGGGATGTGATAATCCAAGATCAAAAGGCAGGGCACTGAAAGGCAATCACAGTGGTGAATGGCGTTACAGGGTAGGAGACTATAGAATTATCTGCGATATAAGAGATGAAGAGCTGGTCATACTAGCCTTGAATATCGGACACAGAAGCACTGTGTATTAATTGATGAGCTGTGAAATATATGAGATAAAGCACAGTGAAAAGATGAGTCCTGAACAGTTTAGACATCTTATAGATAAGAAAAAATGTGAAGATACCGAACATGCCTATGGGGACATAAAAAGAAAAGCGGTAATATACCGCGGTGAGTCACATATCAGTGAAAAGATGGAATATATCAATGTGGAAGAATATCTGAAGAGTCTCTGATTATGATATTTTATATGTTTTTGTGCTATTATTCAGGTGAAGGTACGTGGGCTTTTATGTCGGCGTACTCTTTTTATAACCGCTTCCTGAACCAGAAAAAAAGAAAGCAGTTTTTACTGCTTTCCGAATAGTGAGAATTTTTTCTTTTCGTATGGTGATTCTTCGAGAAGATCAATGGTATAGCCTAATGTGCTTAGAGCCCCCGATATTGAATTTATATCCAGGTTTTCAGCTATTACTTCGACATTACCTTTTTTATGATCTGATTTAACGCTTTTAACCTGAGCGTTATTTCGAATAGTATCGTTAATGTGATTTTCACACATTGAACAGTACATTCCATCTACTTTGAATAAGTATTTAGTCATTGATGTGTTTTAATGTTTCTTTAATATTATGACAGGAGC
>JAUNIH010000095.1 GCA_030523555.1 Erysipelotrichaceae bacterium | reverse complement strand
ATATATAACAGTGATAAGGTTGTTATGAAACCTTCATTTCGTAACAGCCCCTTTTTTAGTCTTCTCTGTTTCCTTCAAAACCGATGATGATACCTTTATGTTCTACATAGTAGCTGCACAGGATTCCACAAGGTTTCAGATCAATCTCTGCATCAGGATAATCGTTTCTGATCTTTGATACAAAATAGTCTTCGAGTTCTTTATTGTCACAGGTTGAAGCTGCGACTTTTCCGCCTTTATAGCCTCTTTCAATCATCTTACTGTAGATGAAGTCGATGGCTTTTTTAGGACCTCTTGTCTCATGTATCATCTTGATTTTACCTTCATCAGATCCCATTCCAACCAGGGATATCTTTAAGACGGATATGGCTTTTGATACTAAAGGCGGAATTCTGCCGTTTTTCGCAAGGTTATTTACACTTTGCGAATAGAAATAGGTGTGGGTACTTAATGAATATTCATTGATGGCTGCTTCAAGTTCATCGATATTCAGACCTTCTTTAATCAGTTCGGCAGCCTTGTTTATAAGCAGTCTTATTTCGCCACCTGATGTATAGGAATCAATAATCACTACCTTATGATCATTTTCTTCTTCATAGATGTTTTTGGCCTGAAGGCAGGCATTGTAGGAACCTGAAAGATTGCCGGAAATAGTAAAACAGATATTGTCATCATCCTTGGAAAAAGCTTCAAGCCATTCAGCCGCATTAGGACATGATGTAGAAGATTTTTCTTTGGTTGAGGCAAGTTCTTCAACCATTTCCATAACCTCTTCAGGGCCATGGTCAATGTATTCTCTTGACGATGTGTGGACTTTTAAAGGAGCTGAGGCAAACTCAAGACCTTCCAGTTCAAACAGATCACTTGATGAGTCGGAAATAATTATAATCATAGATAACTCCTTAGATTGAATCTAGATCCGGAATAATAATGGAATCTATCTTTCTTTTAAGTATAATAAACGGTCTTAACATGAATACCAGGGTAAGCAGTCCTATAACAAATCTTATCAAGGAACTGTAGTAACGGTAATCACTGTTGGTGATAATAAGATACTGATTTATTAATGATATGACCAGTGATGATACTAATAATATTATTATATTCTTTTTTGTGAGGATATCCTTAAGTTTCATATCCGGGAAGAGAAGTTTTACCGCTATTACAAAACACAATACCATAACGATAAATGTCATTATCCAGCTTAGGAAAAAACTTTTAAAAGGATCAAGCAGTTTCAAAAGAAGGTTTCCGGCAAACCACATCGGTATAAGAAGAAGGATTCTTATTACCAGAGGAATGCGGTGAACCATGGCTTCCGCAACATTTACTTTCTGATTGTCTTCCATGACGATATGATGGGAATCATCATCGTTGGAGTTGATCAGTGATGCCGGATTTTCAACACTGGCTCCTAAAAGAATAGAGGCTGATACGACAGCGGTGGCTGCCGCAATTTCCGCTTTTCTTTTAAAACGTTTATCCTTTTTCACACTTATATTATATTAGTTTTTTATTATAATGATAAATAGTGCAGGAAGGAAGTGTGATTCCAAAGCGAAAATGTCTCAACCAATCCAAAGGGAAAATGTCCCGATA
>JAUNIH010000060.1 GCA_030523555.1 Erysipelotrichaceae bacterium | reverse complement strand
GTAGAGAGCTGATTTACAGTCAGCCGCGTTTAGCCACTTCGCTACCTCTCCACAGGCTATTTTTTACGTCCTTTTTATTTGTGGACGCTTAATGATATTATCATAAATAAATATTTTGTGCAATAATTTTGTCATAATAATACGTGAAAATTATAATAGATTTATGAAAGAATTAAAGAAGTTATCAGAGAGACTTTACGTCTATGAATATGAGGAATATGGAGACAGACCAAATCTCTTTTATATAAAGGGAGATGACTTTTCCGCAGCAGTAGATGCGGGTAATTCCAGAAAACATTTAGAAGCCTTTTATAAAGCCATAGAAGATAAAGGTTTTCCTCTTCCTTTATATACGATTATATCCCACTGGCACTGGGATCATACTTTCGCTTTAAATGCGATTAACGGCTATTCCATAGCTTCCAGTAAATGTCAGGAATATCTTGATAAAGTCATGAAATGGGAATGGAATTTAGAGGCAATGAAAAAAAGAGAAATCAGTGGAGAAGATATAGCCTTCTGTAATGAGAACATACAGCTTGAATATCCTGATCTCAAAGAAATAAGTGTTATCAATACGGATATCGGAATAAGTGAAGAAATGGATATGGATTTAGGCGGTATTATCGTTAAACTGATACCTATGGCTTCTACACATGGATATGATTCATTGTATGTATATCTTCCAAGTGAAGATGCGCTGATTGTTGAAGATGCGGATAATCCGGATTTCTATCACGGTTCTATATATGATCAGGATGTACTGAAGAAAATGATTTCTTTCTTTGAATCACTAGATTATAAATACCATTATCTTGGTCATGCGGAATGTGAAACTAAAGAAGAAGCAATAGAAAGATTAAGAAAAGAGATTATATAAAAAACAGGCTATGCCTGTTTTTGATTATCTAAGTCAGTTAATTCCTGAATACGTTTGAGATGTCTTTCACCATTAGAGAATGGGGTATTAAGGAAGGTTTCTACGATATCTTTTGCGAGTTCAAAGGAAATGATACGGGCACCGAAACATACGACATTGGCATCGTTGTGTTCTCTTGACAGACGTGCCGAGCTTGTCTCAGAACAGCATACCGCTCTGATACCTTTATGTTTATTGCAGGCGATAGAGATACCTACGCCTGTACCACAGATGGCGATACCTTTTTCAACTTCATTTCTGGCCATAGCGTCACAGAGATTGTTGCCCATTAATGGATAGTCACATGATTCATTGGTATTGGTACCATAATCGATTACTTCATATCCCTGATCAATGAGATAGCCTTTAAGTTCGTTCTTGAGATTAAGGGCTGCATGATCGTTTGTAATACCTATTTTCATAATCTTTACCTCGCCCTTATAATAACATATTTTGATGTTATAATATGTGGGTGAGCTTTACTGTAGAAACACTTAAATTTGAAGGTCCATTAGACCTGATGTTACATCTCATCCATGAACAGAAACTGGATATTTTTGATCTGGATATGATGGTTCTGACGGAACAGTATATTAAATATCTTCATGAGATGGAAGATCTTCATCTTGAAGTAGAGAGTGAATATCTTGTTGAACTGGCTACACTTATTGAATACAAGTCCAAGAAACTTCTTCCCAAAAAAGCTGATGAAGTGGAAGATGATTATGAAGATCCTAAGGACAAGCTGGTAAGAAGGTTACTGGAATATCAGAAGTACAAGGAAGTATCTTCAGCCCTGTATGATTCCTATATGGACAGACAGAATCAGCTGTCAAAACCGGTATCATATGATGAAATCATCAGAAATCAGAATGATGATGAGATCAAATATGAAGGTGATCCGTATGATCTTTTAAAGGCAATGAACAAGGTCTTAAGAAGAGTACAGTTAAGCAGACCTTTGGATATCAAATATACCCAGAAGGAACTCTCTCCTGAAGATAGAGTATTACAGATTAAAGCCCGTTTGAAGGATTTACCTGATACTTTCAGTTTTGATACACTGATTGAAGACTGTGACAGTATCAGAGAATATGTCGTAACCTTTATTGCCATTTTAGATATGGCTAAAAATCATTATCTGGCATTTACAGTAGATGATAATGAAAACATCTGGTTTACAAGAGGTAGCAACAATGAATGAAGAAACACTTAAAGAAGTTAAAATAGAAGAACCTGATTTTGAATTTGAAGAAGTAAAACAGCCCGAAGGAAGTGAAGCCATCGTAGAAGGTCTTTTGTATGTGGTAGGGGAAGACGGTGCCAAGATTGAACAGATTGCTATGGCTATTGATAAAAGTGAAGAAGATGTCAAAGTCATACTGCAGAATATCCAGCACAAATATGCCAGTGAATTATACGGCATAGAACTGGTAAATTACGGAAAGATGTATAAGTTTGTCACCAAGAAAGATATCTATCCCTATGCCCAGGAACTCTTCGGTTCTTCAAAGCCTAACACCTTATCGCAGTCTGCGTTAGAGACCCTGGCTATTATCGCCTATAAACAGCCGGTGACCAGAGTTGAAATAGAAGAATTAAGAGGTGTTGGTGCCGAGATGATGTTAAGAAAGCTTCAGGCGAGAAATCTTATAAAGGAAGCCGGAAGATCTGACGCTCCTGGTAAACCAATATTATATGAAGTAACAGAAGAGTTTATGGATTCCTTTAAACTCTATACCCTGAATGAACTGCCTGACTTGCCTGAATATAACAGGGAAGAGGGCGATGAAAATCTCTTTGAATAATGGATAAAAAGAAAATAAGTAATATTCTGATATTTATCGCTGTGCTTATTTTTGGAGCCATGTGTTTTAATGTCGGATTTGATTACTGTGATATGTTGTGGGGTATCAGATATCTCTGCTACAGTGCACCATCATATGTGGCATTCTTTGTGGCCATACCATATCTGATAGTGATAGCCATAATTCTGATTGCGGCATATATTTTAAGAAAGAAAGATAAAAATGAAAATTGATAATATTGCGGTAATGCATGAAACAAAGTTTGGTTCCATAAAACCGAAGATATCTTTAGAAGATATGAAAGATAAGGGTATAGATTTTGGAGACAGTCTCAATCTTTATTTCAGCAATGGTGAAAAATTATTGGATGTACCATACTATAACGGATATTATGTAAGAACCGGTAAACCGGTAGTCTGCGGATATCCCGGGTATCTATATCCATCGGTTACTGATAATAACGGCGGTGATTTATGGATCCGTTTCAATCTCTGTGAAAAAGATACCGTATCCATAGAAATGAATACAAAAGGTAAATACATATCCGTTCAGAAGGCGATGAATGTCATTTATACCAATAAAAGGGAAGACTATGAAAGTGATGAAATCTATGCCAATTTCCGTCCTATGAATGGTGGAAATATGAAAAATGATTTCTTCTATAGAAGTGCTTCACCATGTGACAATCAGTTCAACAGAGCACACTGTACGGATAAGCTTCTTAATAAATACGGAATAAATTTCATTCTCAATCTGGCAGATAACGAAGATGAAATAAGAATGTACAGGGAATATGAAACTTATGATTCAGAAAATTTTGACATTCTTTATGATAAGAATCATGTAGCTTTACTTGATCTCAGTGCTGATTATTCATCTTTGCATTTCAAGAAAGTATTATGTGATGGTATCAGAAAGATGATGAAATATGATGGTCCATATCTTGTTCATTGTACTGAAGGGAAGGACCGTACAGGATTTGTATGTATCCTTCTTGAAGCACTGATGGGTTTTACATATCAGGAAATGAAAGAAGATTATATGGAAACATATAAAAACTATTACGGTTTTACTGCAGAAAGCGATCCCGATAAATATAAAGCTTTCGTTGAAAACAAATTCAACGATATGGCGATGTATGTCGGGGATATTGATGATGAAAGTAAAATGGATATCGCTGATTATTGTGCAGGTGCCAGAAAATATCTGAAAGAAGGCGGACTAAGCGATGATGAAGTTGATTTTTTCATCGATAAGTTAATTAAAAAGTAAAGTGAATGTAAAAATTAAAGCCTGAAATACAGGCTTTTTTTGATGAAAACGGTTACTTTTGTAAAGATAGGTAAAATTAATAATAAATGTAGGTAAAATTCATAATATAATGTTTTTGACAAATATGTCGAAGGAGAGAAAATGAAAAAATTACTTACTGTTTTACTTGTTTCATTAATGGCTCTTTCTTTAGCTGCGTGTGGCTCTTCAAGTGAAGATACTGCAGTTGATGAAGGTCCTGTTACAGTTGAAACACTGTCAATCGCCTTTGTTCCTTCAAAACCTGCTGATGCGATTCTGGAAGCAGCTGAACCTTTAAAGGAAATGCTGAAAGAAAAGCTGGCTGAAAAGGGCTTTGAAGTTGGAAGTGTTGAAATCTCTGTAGGTACAGACTTTGCCGTAGTTGGTGAAGGTATGATTTCCGGATCAATTGACGTCGGTTTCCTTAACTCATCTACTTACATCCTCTATCATGATGATGGTGTAAATCTCCTGCTGGAAGCTTTAAGAACCGGTGTTGGTGACGCTAACGGACGCGTTATCTATCCTGAAGAAGGCCTTGATCCTTGGAACAGTGGTATCACTACTGATGCGGCTGAACTGGCTAACGGTTATGCCGGTCTGGTATATGTAAATATCGCTACTGAAAAGGGCGCTGATCTTTATCAGAAGACTCTTGATGGTACTCTGACTTGGGAAGATCTTGATTCTGCAAGATGGAACTCTTCATCTGTAACTTCAGGATCTGGTTATCTTTATCCATCTCTCTGGTTAAACAGTGCATTCGGTGAAGGTGCTGGTAACGAAAAGAGAACTATCGCTTCTTTATCTTCAGTTGTTACAGATGTAGCTTATTCTACAATGATGGAAAATTTGCTGGCTGGCAACTGTGATGTTATCGTTGGTTACGCTGATATCCGTAAGGATGCTGCTTCTACTGAAGTATTTGAAGCTGCCTACGCTGATGAAATCGCAGCCGGCACATATTCAAATGTCTGGGATGTAGTAAAGATTATTGGTGTTTCTGATTTCATTATGAACGACTGTATCGCTGTAGCTGATGAAGCTAACGATCCTAAGATGACTCCTGAATTCGTAAACGCATTACAGGAAGTATTCCTGGAAATCGGTTCGACTGAAGAAGGTCTGGCTTGTGTTAAACCTTACAGCCATGCCGGATATCAGGTTGGTGATGATTCTGACTACAACCCTACAAGAGCTGCTGCTCAGTTATTCAAAGACTAATTTGACTTTTTAAGAGCGTATGTCACATACGCTCTTTTTTATTATTGAAAGGGATAGACTATGATTAAATTTGATCATGTGAGTAAGGTTTACGGAAACGGGGTTAAAGGCCTTGATGATGTAAGCCTGGAAATCCAGCCTGGTGAATTTGTGGCCATCATTGGTCTATCGGGCGCAGGAAAAAGTACACTTATTCGTACAATCAATAAAATGATTGATATTACTGATGGAACACTCAGTGTCGATGGGGTTAACGTCTCTGATTTAAAGGGTTCAGCCTTAAGAAAATACAGAAGAAAAATCGGTATGGTGTTCCAGTCTTTCAATCTGGTGACAAGAACCAGTGTTATCAATAATGTTCTGACGGCAAGAGTTGCCGATATGTCTTTTTTCAGAACACTTTTCGGTCTGTATTCAAAACAGGATAAGATAACAGCCCTTGAATCTCTGGACAAGGTAGGAATTCTTGATAAGGCCTATATCAGAGCCGATCAGCTATCAGGCGGTCAGCAGCAGCGTGTAGCTCTGGCGAGAACCCTGGCTCAGAATCCGGAAGTAATTCTGGCGGATGAACCGGTGGCAGCGCTTGACCCGGTAATGGCAGATCTGGTTATGTCGGATTTCCAGAGAATCAACAGAGATATGAATATTACAGTCCTGATCAACATTCACCATGTCGATCTGGCTTTACAGTACGCTGAAAGAATCATCGGTATTCAGGCAGGCAAGATTGTCTTTGATGGTCCGGTAAGCGAATATATGAAGGATGAAAAGGCCAATTTCAGAAAGATATACGGACGTGATATGGTTGCGGATGACATCAAGAAGGAGAAAGCTTAATGCTGGAGGATATCATTCACATCTTCTTTCCACGGACTTACACTTTATCTAACGGTAAGGAAGTAAAAGAGAAATTCAACTATACGCCATATGTAACAATTGCGGTTATCATCATTACTTATGCAGCTCTTAAGTTCTGCAAGGTTGATATCGGCTATTTTATCCGCAGATTTGATAAGTTTGCGGAAATTGTCAAAGCGATGATTCCGCCAAACTGGTCTTTCTGGAGTGAAGTCAAAAAGCCGATGATAGATACGATTGTCATGTCAGTACTTGGTACGGCTTTTGGTTGTGCACTGGCTTTGCCTTTAAGTTTTTATCTTTCAAACAACTTTCATTTCAACAAATACTATATGGCATTTCACCGTGGTCTATTAAGTGTTTTAAGAACACTGCCTACCATGGTTTATGCGAGTCTGTTATCGGTAGTGATCGGATCAGGTGCTTTAGCCGGTACCATCGCTATCGCCATCTTTACCTATACGATTGCCGTAAAAATGCTGTATGAACAGATTGAGACAATCGATATGGGTCCTTATGAAGCCATGGAATCTACTGGCGCAAAAAGAGTACAGTGTATGATTGATACAGCCTATCCGCAGGTAAGGGGATTTTTCTGGTCGACAGTTCTCTACTGTTTTGAGACAAATGTAAGATCAGCGGCAATCTTGGGTTATGTAGGAGCCGGAGGCATCGGCGTTATCATCAACGCTCAGCTCTCATGGCGTAATTACGCAAATGCGGGACTGATTCTCTTTGTGCTTGTACTGACGGTTGTCGCCATTGAAACGGCTTCCCGTATGATAAGAAGAAAGCTGGTGCAGGGCTGATGAGTGAAAAATTAACTGTAGAACAGCAGTATAAGAAATATCCGCCACTATGGCCAAGATATGTCATTGAATTTATCGGCGTACTGCTTATTATCTATCTGACAAATGATACCCTTACTTTCAGTAAGATCAATGAAAAAGGCTGGCTTATCGCCAGATCTGCCTTTACAGGTCTTTTGAAACCTAACTGGAATCTGGTCTTTGACACAAGTTCTGTAGGCTTAGGGAATATGCTGCTGGAAACTCTGGCTATAGCTTTTTTAGGAACAGTTATCGGTACAATCTTTGCCATTCCTCTGGCTTTTCTGTGTTCAAGGAATATTGCCCCTAAATGGGTAAACGGCATCTGTCTGACACTGGTTTCCTTTATCCGTGCATTCCCTTCGTTCATGTATGCGATCATGTTTGTAAAAGCGGTCGGTACAGGCGCTTTTGCGGGCGTTCTGACAATGGCCATAGGGTCAATAGGTATGCTGGCAAAACTGATTGTAGAAGCCATTGAAGACCTCAATCCAGGCATTATTGAAGCTCTTGATGCAGCGGGATGCAGCGCTTTTGAAAAGATAAGATTCGGCATCATACCGCAGCTTAGTTCCAATATCGTTTCAACGGTTGTCTATCGTCTTGATATCAACGTCAAAAACGCTACTGTCTTAGGACTTGTCGGTGCCGGCGGTATCGGTGCTTCCCTGATTCAGGCGATCGGAAGAGGTGACTGGGGATCTACCAGTTCCATGCTTCTGGGACTTATCGTCATGGTACTTATTCTTGAGTATTTCTCAACCAGAATGCGAAAGAAACTCGCTACAGGTGAATAATAAAATATGCTCTCTGATTATCAGAGAGCTTTTATTTCTTTTTCTATTTCTTCAAGATTTTCTTCGGTATATATCTTCATTCCCTTATCCAGACAGTACTGCGTAAAAGAACCGTTTCCTTCAATGAGTGTTCCATTGAAGTTACCATCATAGATATATCCATATCCACAGGATGGGGATTTTGTCTTAAGAATCAGGAAATCACATTCCTTAATTCTTTCATATACTTTTTTATCAGCAACACTCAGAATATCCGTATAATCATTACCTGATGGATCAATAATTCTTCCATCTTTTATTTCAATTGGATCTCTGGGAATTTTAAGTTTAGCGGAAGATTCAGGGCAGATGGGAATAATATCCATATCTTTTATAAGTTCAAGAAGTCTGTCGTTTTTCTTATTGGTGCCGTTATAACGGACATTATAACCGAGAAGACATGCGGAAACAGCTATCTTCATCAGTTCATCCTCAGACTGTAGAAGACAATTTCGGGATCTGCCAGGAATCGGTAGATACTTCCAGGAGTTCCTGCCCCGTTAGTGACATCAAGAATTTTGGATATGTCGGTGATTTTTCCATGATAGAAGGATTTTGATCCTTCATTTGCCAGCAGCCACGATATTACCGGAATTCGAAACTTTCCACCCAATGAATGTCCACTTAACATAAGATCAAATGAATAATCCTTCAGATCCTGATAGGTATCCGGACAGTGTGATGCAACGATAGTGAAATATTCACTGTTTAT
This sequence comes from Erysipelotrichaceae bacterium, assembly GCA_030523555.1. Lineage (GTDB taxonomy): Bacteria > Bacillota_I > Bacilli_A > Erysipelotrichales > Erysipelotrichaceae > Colivicinus. Next base: position 1,046 of record JAUNIH010000060.1, on the reverse strand, counting down.
ACCATAGAAGGCTGTATTTATATCAACCGTTCCATTAATCATATTGCCAAGTCCGATAAGATTGATTTTTGAATTCATATCAATCGCAATAACCTTATTGCGGTTGTCTATTATTTCAAAACCTGATTCGCTCAATATCGTCTGTGCTCTTCTTAAGATCAGATCATTATCTCCCAGTACCGCAAACTTGCCGTATTTGGGTTTCATTGATGAAAGTTCTTCTATAATAGCTGTTTCTTCATCGCTGGAAAGAGATTCTTTTTCCAATAGATCTCCGGTAAAGATAATCATATCCGGATTATAGTCATTCATCTTAGTAACCAGTTTATGGACATCATCTATATTGAAATTATCCCCGTAATACATATCGGAAAACCAGCCTATAAGGAAATTATCTGTATCTTCATCAATTTTATCTGATGTCATTATTTCATTACGGCACTGAAGCTGTTTATAGTTTGTGTATATATCAAATCCAAATAGTGCAATAATAATCATTAACGCTACTGCGATAATCACATTCTTTTTCATATTTATAATTATAGCTTAGTAAAATCACATAATTTAACATAATATATCCATAAAAATGTCATATATAGTTTTGTACTATAAGTGTGCAAGGTGGTGAGACCTTGCGGATACACCCCCATAATTAAGTTGTATCATAAATATTTATCCCCTTAAAAGTTTAGGAAAAGCCTCGTCAGAGGCTTTTCTTAATGATATAGGTAACCGGCGAATCTGTTTTATCCTGGGAATATGTTTCCAGAACATTCAGATTCTTATCTTTAATATATTCATCTATCAGCTGATATTCTTCTTTTCCACCCGGATGTCCAAGATAGAAGGTAATAATGATATAACCATTCTCTTTTAAGAGGTCATAGGCTTTTTTAAAGGCAATAAGAGACGTTTCTTTATCCGTTACTGATAATTCATCAGAATTGGGAAGATATCCCAGATTGAATATAAACATGTCGCACTTTTCTTTTATATATTGGCTATTTTCAACTTAATAGTTGATATGTCCATTTAATTGGACAATG
>JAUNIH010000059.1 GCA_030523555.1 Erysipelotrichaceae bacterium | reverse complement strand
GTCTGATAAATCAGATATTTTCCACAAAAACGGAATTAAGTATTATAATTCAGGCGCAATAAATCCATCAATTCCCTTGAATGAAGAATAACCATCATCAGCCATAACGGTTGTACCATTAATAGCACTTGCTTCATCAAGTGACATGAGATAGATCGCATTGGCTATCTCTTCAGGTTCAATGATTCTTCCCTTCATATGTAAAGCTGCACCAACCATTTCAATAGGTTTATCAATCATACCGGTTCTTACCCATCCTGGAGCTACAGATACAACTCTTACTCCATATGGAGAGAGTTCTCTTGCCATAGCCTGTGTAGCCATCTTTATACCACCTTTAGAGGCATGATAACCGATAGCTTCCGTATTGGCCATAAATCCACATATTGAACCTACATTGACAATTACACCTTTTCTCTGTTCTACCATATATTTTGACGCATACTGTGATAAGGCAATAGTACCCATAAGATTGATGTTTATGGTCTTTGCGACATCATCAAGATCCACTTCCGTAAATGATCCTCTTTGCCCTACTACACCTGCAACATTTGCAAGTACATCAACTTTTCCAAACTTCTTAATCGTTTCTTCTACAATCAGCTTACAGTCTTCAGTATTAGACACATCCGCTTTGACATACTTTACTTCTCCCAAAGCTTCTAAGACCTTCATATTTTCTTCTTCATAGTGTCTACCGGAAACTACAACCTTATTTCCTTTTTCCAGAAACTTCTTCGCAGTCGCAAAACCTATACCCTTGGTGCCGCCGCTTACAATCACAACTCTGTTTTCCATAATTAAACTCCTCCTAAAAAATAATAAATCATTTATGTAAAAAAGTTATCATCAACCGATAACTTTTCTGTATAACTATTTACTGTTCAGTAACGCATCATCATTGACTATTTCCGTACCGGTAGCTACCTCGAATTTCTTCATAAGATCACTTACCGTAAGATTCTTCTTTTCATCTCCGGATATATCAAGAACGATTTCACCCTCATTCATCATAATAAGACGGTTGCCATAGGCTATCGCATCTCTCATATTATGCGTAACCATAAAGGTTGTTAGATTGTATTTGTTGACAATCTGTTCTGTTACTTCAAGTACCTTCTTTGCAGTCTTAGGATCCAAGGCTGCAGTATGTTCATCAAGAAGTAATACTTTAGGTTTAATGAGAGTCGCCATCAGTAAGGTTAATGCCTGTCTTTGTCCACCTGAGAGTAAACCTACCTTGGTAGTAAGACGGCTTTCCAGACCCAGATCAAACTCTTTAAGAAGTTCCTTATATTCTTCTCTTTCCTTATTGGTAATACCAGTCTTTAAGGTTCTGGACTGTCCCCTTCTTGTAGCCAATGCGAGGTTTTCTTCAATCCACATATCGGCAGCAGTACCCATCATCGGATCCTGGAAGACTCTTCCGATATACTTGGCACGTTTAAAGTCAGGTAAACCGGTGATGTTGTCACCATCGATTTCAATACTTCCTTCATCAACAGGCCATACACCGGCTATCGCGTTTAATAATGTCGATTTACCAGCCCCGTTAGAACCGATAACTGTTACAAAATCCCCATCCTTTAATTCAAGATCTACCCCATTTAAAGCGATCTTTTCATTTACGGTTCCAGGATTGAAAGTCTTATGAAGATTACTTACACTTAACATAATTATTTCTCTCCTTTCGCTTTGGCAAGTTTGCCTGATCTCGCAAATGAACTTACGGATTTTGAACGAAGATATGGAACAGCCAGGAATACCGCAACGACAATAGCGGTTAAAAGCTTCATATCATCAGGTGGGAACTTCAGCCATATTACAAAGACATATACAAGATAATAGATAACAGCGCCCAAACATACAAACACCAGTCTTCCAAAGAAATTAAGATGTTTGTTCAGTAATGCTTCACCTATTACTTCACCAATAATGATAGCTGCCAGACCGATAACGATTGCGCCTCTACCCATATTGATATCAGCGTAACCCTGATACTGAGATAACAGAGCACCAGAAGCTGCGACTAAGGCGTTTGCCAGCATCAGTGTCAGCACTTTCATCGTATCGGTATTGATACCCTGGGCTCTGGCCATCTGACCATTGCAGCCTGTAGCTCGAATCGAACTGCCAAGTTCTGTACCTAAAAACCAGTACAGTAAACATACAATCAGCAGACACACAAGAATCATAATGATAATTGTTCTTGTCAGATAAATGGTATTGGAGGTTATATAAAGAGTTACCTGTCTGATATTGATTGCCTGATTGGCTTTACCTAAAATATTAAGATTTATCGAATAGAGAGATATCTGGGTCAGTATACCCGCCAAGATATCCGGTATACCAAGTCTGGTATGTAATAAACCCGTCACAAGACCCGCAATACTTCCGGCAATAAAAGCGGCAACCACTGATAAAAGTGGTGATACACCCGCACTTATCAGCATTACCGATACCGCACCGCCTGTAGCCAAAGAGCCATCTACGGAAAGATCCGAAAAACCTAATACTCTGTATGTCAGATATAAACCAAGTGCCATTACACCCCATACAAGTCCCTGAGCGAGACCGCCAGGCAATGAATTAAGTAAGGCACTCAGTTTTAATGATAAGAGATAGCCCATATTTCCTCCTTCATAAATAGAAGATCCAGCATTCACCAGATCTTCTAGTAAATCAAATTTTAAATTCCGAAATTATTCTGCAGCCAGTGGGCTGTAACCATCTGGCATGGTAATACCGATAGCTTCTGCATAAGCTACATTATATGCACCAACCGGATCAGATGCGTATTCAATAGGCATAGCTGCTACATCTTTACCATTCACCAGGATTTCATATGCCTGTAAACCGCACTTGTAGCCAATTTCATAGTAAGAGATAGATACAGTAGCTAAACCACCGGCCTTGGTCATATTTTCTTCACCACAGATTACAGGAATTCCAGCAGGTTCTGTAACACCAGCTACGATAGGCATATTTGATGCAGCAGTATTATCTGTAGGAATATACATCGCATCGCAATCCTGAATAGCGGCAGTTACCTTAGCCTGAATATCATTAGAATCATCAAAAGTAGTAACTGTGCATTCTACATCCGGTGCAAGTTCTGCCATCGCAAAGATAAAACCATCAGCCTGTAATACTGAGTTAGGTTCAGCTGAACAGTAGACAATCGCAACTTTCTTGGCATCAGGAACGATTTCCATTACGGCTTTAGCGTATAAGGTTGGATCTACACCATCAGATGTACCGGAAAGGTTAACACCTGTAGAACCATCAGAGTTAAGAGAATCAACACCTAAAGCTGTAGCGTAATCGGTAACAGATGTGCCTAATACAGGAATAGTAGTTGTCGCATTGATACATGCCTGTACGGCAGGAGTAGCGTTAGCCATGATCAGATCATAACCGTTTGCCACAAATGTAGTAGCGATAGTTGAACATGTTGCTGAATCACCCTGAGCGTTCTGTTCATCAAAGACTACCTGATCACCGAGTTTTTCTGTTAAAGCTTCTCTGAAACCTCTTGTAGCTTCATCAAGTGCGCTGTGCTGAACAAGCTGCAGGATACCAACGTTGTACACAACAGGTTCATCAGTTGCAGCAGGCTCACCTGAATCTGCAGTAGATGATGAACAGGCACCAAGTGCCAGAACCATCATAAGAGCCAATAAGATCGTTAATAATTTTTTCATATTTTTTCTCCTCGTATTCTAGAAATAAAAAATCGTCCCCAAAGGACGAACTTATTTCGTGATACCACCTTAATTTACTGATTAATATAATCAGCCTCAAAGTCTTAACGCGACCAACGTATATCCCTTCTTTCTTTCAGGAATCTACTAGACCGGCGAACTTCATACATGTTTCAGACTGATTTTCAGCACCCATCAGCTCTCTATACATTCACATATACTACTCTTCCGGTATCAGAGTATTTATCTAAATTGTAAAACAAATAAATATTAAATCAATGATTTTTTCACAATTATTTCACATTCTTACATTTTTTCTCTTATTTATTTTCATATCATTTTCATTTTTACACATCTACCTATAAATGATATCTATGTTAGAATAGTTAATACAGGTAAATAAGATGAATATTGAAGAAAAACTCATTAAAGCTATTACAGAAGCTATCCATAATCTTTATAATCTTGATTCCACTGATGGTCTTATCATGGTAGAAATACCTAAGGATCATTCAAATGGTGATTATTCTACCAATATCGCCATGAGACTGACCAAGTTATTAAAAAGAAAGCCTCAGGATATAGCTGCTGAAATAAAAGAAGAACTGTTAAAAAACAATTCCGACATAAAAGATATCGTCATTGCCGGTCCCGGTTTCATCAATTTCTGGATGAATAAGGATGCCATAGCGGATATCATCAATACCGTTATGGAAAAAGGTGATAAATATGGACATTCTAATGCGGGTAAAGGTTTAAAGGTACTGGAAGAATATGTGTCAGCCAACCCTACAGGAAGACTTCACTGCGGCCACGCCAGAGGTGCTGCCTGGGGTGACAGTTCTGTTCGAATCATGAGGGCGGCAGGATATGATGCCTACAGAGAATACTACATCAACGATGCCGGTGCCCAGATCAAAAATCTTGGATTATCATTATACGCCAGATACAGGGAACAGTTTGGTTTGGATTTTGAACTTCCTGAAGATGGCTATCATGGTGAAGATGTCATAGAGATAGCCAAAGAAATCAAAGAAAAAGAAGGCGATAAATGGCTTAATGTCTCTAAAGAAGAAGCCGTTGAGTACTTCTCAGATACCGGTAAAAAGATGGAACTCGATCGTATCAAAGAAGATCTCAAGTTCTACAGATGTGATTTTGATTCCTGGGTATCTGAAAGCTGGATCGTTAAAGAAGGCTTGGTAGAAAAAGCTGTTGAAAAGATGAATGATATGAAGCTTCTCTATGAAAAAGATGGAGCTATCTGGTTTAAGGCTACAGAGTATGGCGATGATAAAGACCGTGTTCTTAAAAAACAGGACGGTTATTATACCTATATGACTCCTGATATTGCCAATCATTTATACAAATATGACAGAGGATATGAAAAGCTCGTCAATATCTGGGGAGCTGATCATCATGGATACATTCCTAGAATGAAAGCAGCTATGGAAGCCTTAGGTTATTCAAGAGATAATCTTGAAGTAGATATCTGTCAGATGGTAAGAATGGTTGAAGACGGCAAGGAAGTAAAGATGTCCAAGCGTACCGGTAATGCCATAAGCTTGAGAGATCTCTGCGAAGATGTCGGTGTAGATGCGACAAGATACAACTTCCTGTGTAAAGCCTTAGATACCCATATGGATTTTGATTTAGGTCTTGCCAGACAGAAAACAAATGACAATCCTGTCTACTATGCCCAGTACGCCTATGCCCGTATCTGTTCCGTCTTAAGACAGGCCAAGACTCCATTACATAAACAGGATTCCTATTCATTATTAAATAATCCTAAAGAAATAGATTTACTGAAACTGATCACAAGTTTCACCGATGTTGTAGCGGATGCCGCCCTTACAAGATCTCCCAACAAGATCTGTAACTACATCCAGAAACTCGCAACATATTTCCATTCTTTCTACAATGACTGCAAGATTATCGATTCAAACAATCCCGATCTTACAAATGAAAGACTGGCATTATGCGAAGCAACTAGAATCACTTTAAAAAATTCACTGGATTTACTAGGAGTTAGTGCTCCAGAATCAATGAGTAAAGATTAACAGCCATCAGGCTGTTTTCTTTTTATAATAGTAATGAGGTAAATGTTTATGATGATTGTATTGCTTTTACTGGCAATAATTGCCGTTATCCTTCTGATATGTGTTATCCGTACTTTAATGGTTAAACCGGAAGAAGCCTGGTATGAAGGATCGACAGATGAAAAAAGGATTAATGAATATGTACCGAAATTTCAGAAGATGGTACAGACCGAGACTGTATCGGTAAGAGACCATCCTGATCCTGAAAAGTTCCGTAAGCTTCATAAGGTCATTGAAGAAAACTTCCCCAATGTCTTTAAAAACTGTGAGAAGTACGATATTGACGGAAATCTTCTGGTAAGATTCAAAGGCAGAAATCCTGAACTTGATCCGATTATTCTGATATCGCATCTTGATGTCGTAGAAGCGACGGGTGATTGGACATATCCCCCATTTGGCGCAGAGATACATGATGGAAAGATGTATGGAAGAGGAACCGCTGATGTCAAGGTTGGAGTCTTCTCTTTCTATCAGGCTGTAGAAGAACTTATAAAAGAAGGATATACGCCTGAATGTGATGTCTATCTGGGTTCAAGCTGTACAGAAGAAATAGGTGGTGATGGTGCACCTAAAATAACTCAGTGGTTTAAGGACAGAAATATTAAATTATTTATGCTGTCGGATGAAGGCGGAGCAATGGTCTCTGATCCTATCCCTGGTATCAAGGCAACAGTTGCGGCCATAGGTATCTTTGAAAAAGGATATACAGATGTAAAACTTACCGCAAGATCTAAAGGCGGACACTCATCTACCCCACCTAAAAATACCCCTATCGCAAGACTTGCGAAGATGATTACCGAAATAGAAAACCACAACCCATTCAAGGTTCAGTTTTCACCAGCTGTAGAAGGAACATTTGAATCTCTTGCCCCTTACTGCAATAGCTTCGGATTAAAACTTGTCATGTGCAATCTCTGGTTATTCAAACCTATAGTATGTAAAATAGCCGGAAAGATATCTCCGATAATTGAAGCGATGTTGCAGACGACTATCGCTTTCACTATGCAGAAAGGTTCAGACGGCTATAATGTTATCCCGCAGGAAGCCTATGTAACAGCCAATATGCGTGTCATTCCTCATCAGAATCTTGATGAATCATTAGCTGTCATAAAAGATATAGCTTCCAGATATGATGTAGAAATGGAACTGCTTACCGGTCATAATGCCTCAAAACCATTAGACCTTAACTCAGAACCATATAAGATGACCTGTGAAACAATTAAAAAGGTATTCCCTCATGTAGGTATAATGCCATATGTTGTGACAGGTGGTACAGATTCCAAGTTCTTTGATCCGGTATGTGATCATTGTGTAAGATTCTCCCCAGTAAACTATACAGCCGATCAGAATTCAAAGATGCACGGCATTGATGAAAACATCGACATCAATGTCATCCCTGGAGCTGTAGATTACTATAAAGAATTAATAAGATTACAGGAAACCAGAAAATAATATAATTCTGTTTTACAATTTCTTTACAGGAACTTAAACATAATCTTTAAGTTCCTTTTTTAATATATAGGTATGAATAAAGATGTAATGATTACTATGGCTCTTATCCTTACGGTATTAATTGTAATAATTATGATTTTCAAGTTTTTTATTTATCCGGTATTTCGAAACAATAAAAGATATAAAACCTGTCATGAGGAAACTACCGGTGTCATCACTGATATCCGTATGGGAGGATCTGATTATCCTGATGTTATAACGGTCAAATATGATGTTGATGGTAAAGACTATATCATTAAAGAAAATGTAAGAACGGAATCAGAAGCACTTAAACTTGGAAAGATACCTGCAGGACAAAGAATACACGATATTATGGGACCTACTGATAAAGGTACATTAGTTACAGTAATGTATAACATTGACAATCCTTCAGAAGCCTATATCTTAGAGAATAAAAGATAAAATGAACAACATTAAACAGGAATTAAAGAAATACAGAACAGAGTGGCTTAAAGAAAACTGGTATAAACAGTTACTTGTTTCGTTACCTTATTTTGGAATGATGTTTATATATATCAATATTCCATCAGTATGGACATTAATACTTTTTATATTATGTTTTGTCATATATTTTTATTTCATGTTGAAACTCTCAAATGATATGATGGCTTACGCTGAAGATAAAGTTTTTGATAAGGGAGAAAACTGATATGTCAAAGAAAACTGAAACAAAGAAATACAATTCCTGGTTTGCGGTAATATGGTATTCATTCCTTGAAACTGTAACTGCCATGGGTAATGAAGCTGATCTTTTCAGTATTGTTGAAGCTAAAGACCATCTTGGTGAACTTGGAATAAAACGTCTTGAAAAGGTAAATACCGTTCTTATGATAATCATGGGAATTATATGTACACTTCTAGGTATATATCTATATACATCAGGTTCTAATGCCGGTATATTATTAATCGGTTTTGGTCTTGTTATATTTATATTTGCTTATTACTTCAGTAAAAAATAAAGGAGATTGATATTGTGGATTATTTCTGGATCGATCGTGAACATATTCCTGATGGCTTAGGTTTCAGCCTTTTCTCATCTACCCATATTCTTGAACTATCACTTGCGATTATCTTCTGTATCTTCATGATGTATATCTATTCCAAAAGTGATGAAGTAAAAAGAGACAGAATACGTAAGATAATAGTTGTGGCCATGTGGATAGATGAAGCTTTAAAACATATTGAACTGCTGGCTACAGGTCAATGGGCACCCAGTTATCTTCCATTACACTTATGTTCAATAAATATCTTCTTCTGCAGCTTTCAGGCTTACAGTAAGGATAAGAAATTCTGGGCAGACTTTCTATGGGCCATATGTGTACCAACAGTAATACTGACTCTTATATCTCCAGCCTGGATTAAACTTCCATTTATTAACTTCATGCAGTTTCATCATTTCTCAATTCATGCCTTATTACTGGCATATCCGATGATGCTGATGGCTGGTAGGGAAGTAGATCGAAAACTTTCAGAAGTACCTAGAATCCTTATTGTCCTGGCTGTACTTGCGGTTATGGATTATGGTGTAAATCTATTCTTAAGTACAAACTTCATGTATCTTATGCGTACTGATAATAACGGTCTATTAAATCTTCTTCAGAATATATTCGGATCTCATCTGACAGGATTACTGATACTGGCGCCGATAATGATTATTCTGATGATGATGCCTATAGGAAAAAAGAAAACTGAAGTTCTATAAAATAATAAAAGAGGTTAGACATATCCTAATAAACGATTATGTTGCAACCTCTTTTTCTTCATATGATTATTCTGGACTTCCATGGTTCCGTCCTGTGTTTTGAATTATTGGTGATTGTTTTCTGATGTTTTCATTTCAGCAGCTTTTTTAGCTTTTTCTTCTTCAAGAATCTTATCTAAAAGTTCAAGCAGTTCTTTTTTGTTTACTTCTCCATCCAGCATGTTTTCACCCTTTCTCAATTCCAAGTTTTCTGTTCTTTTTAAGAAAATTCCTGACAGTTTTACCCGAATCAATATCATCAGCTTTATTCACCATCATTTTATACTTCTCAACCGCATACTGTCTATCATATGATTCGTTCTTACTGATATACATCACTTTCCCAGCATTCGTAACTATGGTCATCGTTTTAATGCAGTTGCAGTTCAGGAATTCAGCTATATCGTTTAATGAAAAATAAGAGAGTCCGGGATGATTGTGACAGATGACAATTGTCTGTTCTTCAGCTGTTCTGTACATGTGGTCGATTACAGGGTTTATCCGTAAATTCAGGGTGTTTATATCTCCTTTTACCATTTCTGTAATACAGCAGTTCAACAGATCAACAGCACATCCTGTTTCATTGCTGTCATTATATTCTTTGGAATATTTCAGAAGTTTCTGATGTGCTATAAAAACATTTTCCTGAGCTTCTTCACTTATACCTTTGATTTTTACCTTTCTTATCCTTTTTATGGCCTGTTCAGTAATAAATACTTTTTCACCTTTTTTATGCTGGGAAACAGGTTCTTCTAATGATTTGCGTTTCAAATATAATTTCTTCATCAAATCATTATTCGTAAGAAAAAAGAAAATTCCTAAATAATTTTCTAACACTCTACAATCGTGTGGTTAATTAAGATACCTGAAAGTATCTTATT